>NZ_JBFAOO010000089.1:0-30756 GCF_040675265.1 Microbispora sp. NPDC049633 | reverse complement strand
CACGCTGAGCGCGTTCGCCGACGAGGTCACCCGCGTCGCCCGCGAGGTCGGCACCGAGGGCCAGCTCGGCGGCCAGGCCCGGGTGCCCAACGTGGCGGGAACCTGGAAGGACCTCACCGACAACGTCAACTCGATGGCCGACAACCTGACCAACCAGGTGCGTTCGATCGCCCAGGTCACCACGGCCGTCGCGCGGGGCGACCTGACCAGGAAGATCGACGTCGTCGCCCGCGGCGAGATCCTGGAGCTGAAGACGACCATCAACACGATGGTCGACCAGCTGTCCTCCTTCGCCGCCGAGGTCACCCGCGTCGCCCGCGAGGTCAGCACCGAGGGACGGCTGGGCGGCCAGGCCGAGGTCGAGGGCGTGTCCGGCACCTGGAAGCGGCTGACCGAGAGCGTCAACGAGCTGGCCAGCAATCTCACCCGGCAGGTCCGCGCGATCGCCGAGGTGACCAGCGCGGTCACCTCCGGCGACCTGACCCGCTCCATCACCGTGGACGCGGAGGGCGAGCTGGCCGATCTCAAGGACAACGTCAACTCCATGGTGGAGTCCCTGCGCGAGTCGACCAGGGCCAACCAGGAGCAGGACTGGCTCAAGACCAACCTCGCCCGCATCTCCGGGCTCATGCAGGGCCACCGCGACCTGTCGGCGGTCGCCGAGCTCGTCATGAACGAGCTGGCGCCGCTGGTCAACGCGCAGCACGGCACGTTCCTGCTGGCCGAGGAGACCACGGCGGGCGCGGAGCTGCGGGTGGTCGGCTGTTACGGCCACCGCGAGACCTCGCGGCGATACGCCTTCGGCGACTCGCTGGTCGGCCAGGCCGCTCAGGCCAGGCGGACGATCCTGGTGGAGGACATCCCGCCGGGCTACCTGACGGTGTCGTCCAGCCTCGGGCAGGCCGGGCCCGTCAACCTCATCGTGCTGCCGATCGTGGTCGAGGACCAGGTGCTCGGCGTGATCGAGCTGGCCAGCCTCGGACGGTTCGCCAAGATCCACCGGGACTTCCTGGAGCAGCTCGTCGAGACGATCGGCGTCAACGTCAACACGATCGTGGCCAACGCCCGCACCGACGCGCTGCTGGCCGAGTCGCAGCGGCTCGCCACCGAGCTCCAGGTGCGGCAGGAGGAGCTGCAGCGCTCGAACGCCGAGCTGGAGGAGAAGGCGGAGCTGCTGGCCCAGCAGAACCGCGACATCGAGACCAAGAACAGCGAGATCGAGCAGGCCCGTCAGGAGCTGGAGGACCGGGCCCAGCAGCTCGCCCTGGCGTCCAAGTACAAGAGCGAGTTCCTCGCCAACATGAGCCACGAGCTGCGCACCCCGCTCAACTCGCTGCTCATCCTGGCGCAGCTGCTCGCCCAGAACCCCACCCGCAACCTGACGCCCAAGCAGGTGGAGTACGCCAACGTCATCCACTCGGCCGGCACCGACCTGCTCCAGCTCATCAACGACATCCTCGACCTGTCCAAGATCGAGGCCGGCAAGATGGACATCACGCCGGAGCCGGTCAGCCTGCGTCAGCTGCTCGACTACGTGGACGCCAACTTCCGCCCGCTCACCACGCAGAAGGGCCTGCGGTTCGAGGTGACGGTGGCCTCCGACGTGCCGGCCGAGCTGCTGACCGACGAGCAGCGGCTGCGGCAGGTGCTGCGCAACCTGCTGTCGAACGCGGTCAAGTTCACCGAGGCGGGCTCGGTGGAGCTGCGCATCGAACGGGCGGCCGGTGTGGCCCTGCCGGACGCCGGCGACCAGGAGATCCTGGCCATCCACGTGGCGGACACCGGAATCGGCATCGCCGCCGAGAACCTCTCGCAGATCTTCGACGCCTTCCAGCAGGCCGACGGCACCACCAGCCGCAAGTACGGCGGCACCGGCCTCGGTCTGTCGATCAGCCGGGAGATCGCGACCCTGCTCGGCGGCGAGATCCGCGCGGCCAGCACGCTGGGCGAGGGCAGCACGTTCACGCTCTACCTCCCGCTGGCCCGCGTCGACGACGCCGAGAGGGGCGAACCGGAGGCGCGGGAGGCGCGGCCGCGGCTGACCGCCCCGCAGCCGGCGCCCGCGGCGGCGCGGACCTCGGGTGGCAGGGTTCAGGACGACGGCAGGGATTACGGCAGGGACGACGGCAGCGCGCGGCGCCGCCTGCTGGTCGTCGAAGCCAGGCCCGGTGGCCTGCTGTCCATGCTGGCCCAGAGCGTCGCGGCCGACCT
The DNA here is from genome assembly GCF_040675265.1 of Microbispora sp. NPDC049633. NCBI lineage: Bacteria > Bacillati > Actinomycetota > Actinomycetes > Streptosporangiales > Streptosporangiaceae > Microbispora > Microbispora sp. NPDC049633. Next base: position 28,545 of record NZ_JBFAOO010000089.1, on the reverse strand, counting down.
GCACGACACCCACGGCCCGGTCCAGGTGTCGACCGCGAGCGACGCCCAGTCCGCGCTGTCGACGCTGTGGCAGGAGAGCGTCCATTGCGTGGTGCTCGACCTCGGCATGCCGCAGGACGCCGCGGCCGACTTCCTCAAGGGCCTCGACTCCGATCCGGCGCTGCGCGCGCTCCCGGTCCTCGCGCACCACTCGCGCAAGCTGTCGCGCCCGCAGGAGGACCTGCTGCAGGTGCGCTCCCGCAACCAGCCGCTGGAGCTTCTGCCCAGCCTCGACGAGCTGCGTGAGCGGATCACGCTGCACCTGTCCGCCGACGAGCCCGGCGACGTCCTGCCGCTCGTGCAGCCGGCGTCGGAGGAGGGGGCGCAGGAGCTCGGGAAGCTCGACAGCGCGCTCGTGGGCCGCAAGGTGCTGGTCGTGGACGATGACGTGCGCAACGTCTTCGCGCTCACCACGATCCTCGAACTGCACGGCATGCAGGTGCTGTACGCGGAGAACGGCCGCAAGGGCATCGAGGTGCTGATGCGCAACGACGACGTTGACCTGGTGCTGATGGACATCATGATGCCGGAGATGGACGGTTACGCCGCCACCACCGCCATCCGGTCCATGCCGCGCTTCGCCCAGCTCCCGATCATCGCGGTCACGGCCAAGGCCATGCACGGCGACCGGGAGAAGACCCTGACGTCGGGCGCCAGCGACTACGTCACCAAGCCGGTGGACGCCGAGGAGCTGATCGTCTGCATGCAGCGCTGGCTGGACCTGCCCGGCAACGGCGACAGGTAGGCCCGGCTCATCAGGGCTGCGGGGTCGCCGCGGGGACGGAGCGGCGGCCCCGGACCCGCGCCGCCCGGTGCAGGTCCTCCAGCACCGCCCGGGCGGCCCGCCGTCCGGAGACCAGCGCCCCCTGGTGGGAGCCGGTGTCCCGGTGGTCGCCGCACACGTAGCGCCGGGCGCCGAGTCCCACCGCTTCCAAGCGGACAGGGCGGCGCAGCGGCATCGGGGGCGGCATCGCGGGCAGGGCCGCCTCGATCGCGTACGTCGCGACGTGCTCCCACGACGAGGTGTCCCCGTAGATCTCGGTGAGCCTGGCCCGCACCCGGGGCTCGTCCCGGTCACCGTGTACGCCGAGGACCGAGGTGGAGATCAGGGCCCGGCCGTCGGCGGAGTATTCGGGCGCCGCGTCGGTGATCACGATCGTGTCGGTGATCGCTCCCTTCGTGTCCACGATCAGCGTGGGCTCGCCGAGGGGCGAGGCCGGGGCGGCGTGGTAGAAGGTCGTGACCGGCCGCATCGCGGGCACCGGCAGGCCGGGCACCAGCCGCCCGGCCGTGGGCGGATCCACCGCCACCACCACGGCCGCGCCCGGGACCTCGCCCCCGCCGGCGAGGGCCACGCCGCCGGGGGTCAGCGCGCGCACCGGCGTCTCCAGCGAGATCGTGCCCTCCGGCAGGCGGGCGGCGAGTTGCGCGGAGATCCGCTCCATGCCGAGGGCCGGCACGCCGATCCTGCCGCGGGAGAACGACCGCCACAGGAGGTGGAAGATCCGGCTGGAGGTCTCCAGCTCCCGTTCGAGCACGACTCCCGCGAGGAGGGGGCGGAACAGGTTCTCGACGATCTCGGGGGACGCGCCCCAGCGCCGCAGCTCGGCCAGCGTGGTGCGCTCCGCCCGGCCGCGCCGCCGTACGAGGGAGCCGGGGAGCAGCAGGTCGCGGGCGGTCACCGCGGCGAGGACCGCTTTGTCCACCGGTGTGCCGACATGCGCGAGCAGGCCGCTGAGCGCGTGCCGGGGATGCCGCCACGGCAGCGCGACCCGCTCGCGCCGGCCGTCCCGGAAGATCATCGCTCCGTTGGTGAACCGTCGCAGGTCCAGCGCGCCGATGTCGAGGACCCGGGCGGCCTCGGGATAGCTGGTGTTGAAGATCTGGAAGCCCCGGTCGAGGCGGAAGCCGTCCACCAGGTCGCTGCGGACCCGGCCGCCCACGCCGTCGGACGCCTCCAGGACCCGGACCGTCACACCCGCTTCGTGCAGGTGCCAGGCGCAGGCCAGGCCCGCGAGTCCGGCGCCGACGACGATCACCTCGGCTGGCTGTGGCATCAGCGTTCCCCCTTCCGGCCGCCGTACGGCTCCTTCAAGGACTTCGCACCGCGCCGTGGCCACGGATGCAGCGGCGCCGCGGCGGAGGCCGGAGAGGCGGAGCGAGAGATCAGACCTGTGATCGTTCACAAGTCGGCAGGACATGCGGGGACTGAAAGTTTCAGTGATCGTCGGAGCGGACACCCCTCGCAGGTGAGCCGCCGGTACCCGGCCCTACCAGCCGGAGATCCGCTCAGCCGGACGCATCCGATGATTGCGTTCACATCGCTGAACCGGAGCTGATTGACCACACCGCCGGTTTCGCGTTGTGATGGCGCACTCAGGCACCCCGCATGACCCTGTATGAACCGGTATGACCCCCGGCGCACGCACCCCCGCGCATCCTGTCGCACCGTCCGCCACGGCTCGGCCCGCCCCCGGAGGTATCGCTTCGGACAACCCCGACCACGCGTCCCCGCGCCGCGCGTCGCGAGCGCGGTCACGGCTCCGCCGTCGGTCCCCATCGGCACCCCCCTGGAGTTTGGATGACCACACGACGAAGATCCGCTCTGCTCACCGCCGTGGCCTCGGCCGCCGCGCTCGCGGGAGCAGCGGTCCTGCCGGCCCTGCCGGCCTCGGCGGCGGCGGGCTGCCGGGTGGACTACCAGGTGAGCAACCAGTGGCAGGACGGCTTCGGCGCCGCCGTCGTGATCACCAACCTCGGCGACGCGGTGAACGGCTGGACCCTCACCTGGTCGTACGCCGCGGGCCAGACCGTGACGCAGGCGTGGAACGCCACGGTCACCCAGAGCGGCGCGCAGGTCAGCGCGAAGGACGCCGGTTACAACGCGGCCATCCCCACCGGCGGCACGGCGTCGTTCGGCTTCAACGCCTCGTGGAACAACTCGTCCAATCCCGTGCCCGCGAGCTTCGCGCTCAACGGCACCACCTGCACGGGCGGGGTCACGAGCAGTCCCAGCGCGTCCCCCAGCACCTCTCCCAGCGCGTCCCCCAGCGCCTCTCCCAGTGCGAGCCCGACACCGTCGCCGAGTCCGTCGCCCAGCCCGTCGGCGAGCCCCACGAGCATCCCGGCGGGCGCGCGGCAGATGGAGGACCTCGACCGTGGCCTGATCAGCGTGCGGTCGGGCAGCGGCAACCTGGTCTCCTGGCGGCTGCTCGGCACCGAGAGCATCGGCACGGGATTCAACGTCTACCGGGGATCCACGAAGCTCAACTCCTCGCCGATCACCACCTCCACGAACTACTTCGACTCCGGGGCCGCCGCCGACGCCGCGTACACCGTGCGGGCCGTGGTGAACGGCGCCGAGCAGGCGGCGTCGCAGACGTCGCTGCGGTTGGCCAACGGCTACCTGGACGTGCCGATCCAGCCGCCGTCCGGCGGCACCACGCCCGACGGGGTGGCCTACACCTACAGCGCGAACGACGCGAGCGTGGGCGACCTGGACGGCGACGGGCAGTACGAGTTCGTGCTGAAGTGGGATCCGTCCAACGCCAAGGACAACTCCCAGTCGGGCTACACGGGCAACGTGTTCGTGGACGCGTACAAGCTCAACGGCTCCCGCATGTGGCGGATCGACCTTGGCCGCAACATCCGCGCCGGCGCCCACTACACGCAGTTCCAGGTGTACGACTACGACGGCGACGGCAGGGCCGAGGTGGCGATGAAGACCGCCGACGGCACCAGGGACGGCACCGGCGTCGTCATCGGCAGTTCCTCGGCCGACTACCGCAACTCCTCCGGCTACGTCCTGTCCGGTCCCGAATATCTGACGATGTTCAACGGCCAGACCGGCAAGGCGATGTCCACCGTGAACTACGACCCGCCGCGCGGGACGGTCTCCTCCTGGGGTGACAACTACGGCAACCGCGTGGACCGCTTCCTCGCCGCCACCGCCTACCTCGACGGCGCCCGCCCGTCGCTGATCATGTCGCGCGGCTACTACACCCGTACGGTCATCGCGGCGTGGGACTTCCGCAACGGCTCGCTGACCAAGCGGTGGACGTTCGACTCAAACTCCGCCGGCAGTCAGTACACCGGCCAGGGCAACCACAACCTGGCCGTCGCCGACGTCGACGCCGACGGCAAGGACGAGATCGTCTTCGGCGCGATGGCGATCAACGAGAACGGCTCGGCGCTGTGGAACACCCGCAACGGCCACGGCGACGCGCTGCACGTCGGCGACCTCGACCCGTCACGCGCGGGGCTGGAGGTGTTCAAGGTCGACGAGGACACCAGCAAGCCCGCGGCGTGGATGGCCGACGCCCGCACCGGCTCGATCATCTGGAGCAACGCCTCCTGCGGCTGCGACAACGGGCGCGGCGTCTCCGACGACATCTGGGCCGGCAGTCCGGGCGCCGAGTCGTGGTCGTCCGCCGTCAGCGGCGTCTACAACACGAAGGGGCAGAACGTCGGGCGCAAGCCGGGCTCGGCGAACTTCCTCGCCTGGTGGGACGCCGACCCGGTCCGGGAACTGCTCGACGGCACCCACATCGACAAGTACGGCACCGGCTCCGACACCCGGCTGCTGACGGCGAGCGGGGTGCACTCCAACAACGGCACCAAGTCCACCCCCTCGCTGTCGGCCGACCTGTTCGGCGACTGGCGCGAGGAGGTCGTCTGGCCGACCGGTGACAACACCGCCCTGCGGATCTACAGCACGACCGCGACGGCGACCCGGCAGATCTACACGCTGATGCACGACCCGGTGTACCGGCTCGCGATCGCCTGGCAGAACACCGCCTACAACCAGCCGCCCCACACCGGCTTCTTCCTCGGGGACGGCATGGCGACCCCCGCCAGGCCGAACATCTATCTGAGGTGATCCCCCGGCGGCGGCCGCGGACGTACCTGGCGAGCGTCCGCGGCCGCCGCCGCGCGCATCGCCGCCGAGGTCTTCACTCGGCCTCGGGCTGGATATGGTGCTTCTGTGCATGGGGATACCCCGGAGGTCTCCGCGCCGCGCCGCCGCGGTATGCGCTCTGTCGCGCAGATAGCGGGCGTCTCGCCTTCGACGGTGAGCAACGTCCTCAACAATCCCGAACTGGTCGCCGAGGGGACCCGCCGGCGCGTCCTGTCGGCGATGGAGCAGGTCGGGTACGTGCCCAACAACGTGGCCAGACGCCTGCGCGGGGTGCCGAGCCCGCTGGTCGGCGCGGTGGTGCTCGACCTGGCCAACGCGTTCTTCACCGAGGTGTGCCGGGGTGTGGAGGACCGGCTGCTGCAGGACGGGTGCATGCTGATGACCTGCAGCACCGACGTGCAGCCGGGCCGTGAGCAGCATTACCTGGGGGAGCTGGAGAAGCAGGGGGTGCGCGGCGTGCTGATCACGCCGGTCGCGACCGGCCTGGACCCGCTGGTCGCCCTGTCCGGGCGCGGCGTCCCGGTGGTGCTGCTGGATCATATGGGCGACGGACGGCTGTGCTCGGTGTCGGTCGACAACGTGTCGGGCGGTGAGCAGGCCGCCGCCCACCTGATTTCCCTGGGGCACCGGCGGGTCGTCATGCTCACCGGCTCGGTGGAGGTGCAGCAGAGCACCGACCGGCACGCGGGGGTACGCAAGGCGTTCCGGGAGGCGGGGCTGGATCCCGACCGCGCGGTGCTGGAGGTGCGGATACCTCCGCCGGATGTCGCCGCGACCGCCGAGGCCGCGCTGGACCACATCCTGCGGCTGCCCGACCGGCCGACCGCGATCGTCTGCGTCAACGACCTCGCGGCGCTGGGGGTGATCGGCGGCCTGCGGGACCGGGGAATCGACGTCCCCCGTCAGATGTCGGTGGTGGGGTACGACGACGTCGTGTTCGCCCCGCAGCTCGCTCCGCCGCTCACCACCGTGTGGCAGCCCAAGCGGGAGCTGGGGCGGACCGCCGCCGCGATGCTGCTGGACGAGTCCCGCCCGGGCCACCGGCACCAGAACCTGGTCTACCGGCCGCGGCTGGTCGTCCGCGCGTCCACGGCGCCCCCCAGCCGGTGACCGGCGTGGCCGCTCTCCGATTCCGAAAGTTTCAGAGCGCGGGACACGCTCCGCTGAGGGCCCTCCCCCTGCTGACCTGAAACGAAACAATTTCGCCTTCGCCGTCACTCCGACCGGGAGTCAGGGGTGTTTGACGCCTCTACGTCCGCGTTTCTAGCGTCTCGTGGCAACCACCACCGACCAAACCCCCCACCAGATTGGACGATCGATGAAACGTCTAATCCCACCCCCTGCCCGGCTGGCGGCGGCCGCCGCCACCGTTTGCGTGGCCATCACCGGCGCGGTCGCCGCGCAGACTCCCGCCTCCGCCGCGGTGGCCTGCCGGGTGAGCTACGAGATCACCAACCAGTGGCAGGGCGGCTTCGGCGCCAGCGTGACGATCGACAACCTGGGTGACGCCGTCAACGGCTGGCGGCTGACCTGGGCCTTCGGCGCCGGCCAGCAGATCGACCAGCTGTGGAACGGCACCGTCAGCCAAAGCGGCGCGAACGTCACCGTCGCCGACGCCGGCTACAACGCCGCCATCGGCTCGGGAGGCAGCGCCGCCTTCGGGTTCAACGGCTCCTGGAACGGCTCCAACCCGGTCCCCGCGTCCTTCTCCCTCAACGGAACGGTGTGCGACGGCACCACCCACTCCTCGCCCTCGCCCAGCCCGAGCCGGCCGGCGAGCCCGAGTCCGTCCGCCAGCACCTCACCCAGCCCTTCGGCGAGCCCGAGCAGCAGCCCTTCCCCCGTGCCGGGCGGGGCCAAGCAGGCCGAAGACCTGAACCGGGGTTTGATCAGCGTGCGGTCCGGCAGCGGCAACCTGGTGTCCTGGCGACTGCTCGGCACCGAGTCCCGCGACACCTCCTTCAACGTCTACCGGGGCGGCACCCGCATCGCCACCGTCACCAACTCCACCAACTACCTGGACTCCGGCGCGGCGGCCGACGCCTCCTACACGGTGCGCCCGGTCAACGGCGGCACCGAGGGAGCGGCCTCGGAGACCTCGCTGCGCTTCGCCAACGGCTACCTGGACGTGCCGATCAGCCCGCCGGGCAGTTCCTACAGCGCCAACGACGCGTCCGTGGGCGACCTGGACGGCGACGGCCGGCTGGACCTGGTGCTCAAGTGGGACCCGTCCAACGCCAAGGACAACTCCCAGGCCGGGGTCACCGACCCGGTGTACGTCGACGGCATCCGGCTGGACGGCACCCGGTTGTGGCGGATCAACCTGGGCCGCAACATCCGCGCCGGCGCCCACTACACGCAGTTCCAGGTGTACGACTACGACGGCGACGGCAGGGCCGAGGTGGCGATGAAGACCGCCGACGGCACCGTCGACGGCACCGGAAAGGTCATCGGGAACGCCTCCGCCGACTACCGCAACTCCGACGGCTACGTCCTGTCCGGTCCCGAGTACCTGACGATGTTCAACGGCCAGACCGGCGCCGCGATGTCCACGGTCAACTACGACCCGCCGCGCGGGACGGTCTCCTCCTGGGGTGACAACTACGGCAACCGCGTGGACCGCTTCCTCGCCGCCACCGCCTACCTCGACGGCGCCCGCCCCTCGCTGATCATGTCGCGCGGCTACTACACCCGTACGGTCATCGCGGCGTGGGACTTCCGCAACGGCTCGCTGACCAAGCGGTGGACGTTCGACTCCAACTCCAACACCGCCTACGCCGGCCAGGGCAACCACAACCTGTCTATCGCCGACGTCGACGCCGACGGCAAAGACGAGATCGTCTTCGGTTCCATGGCGATCAACGACAACGGCTCGCCGCTGTGGAACACCCGCAACGGCCACGGCGACGCCATGCACGTCGGCGACCTCGACCCGTCGCGCGCGGGGCTGGAGGTGTTCAAGGTCGACGAGGACTCCTCCAAGCCCGGCTCCTGGTTCGCCGACGCCCGCACCGGCCAGGTGCTGTGGTCCACCGCCTCCGGCGGCGACAACGGCCGCGGCGTGTCGGCCGACATCTGGGCGGGCAGCCCCGGCGCCGAGTCCTGGTCGGCCCGGGACGGCTCCCTGCGCAGCCCCAGCGGCGCCACCCTGGGCCGCAAGCCGTCCTCCATGAACTTCCTCGCCTGGTGGGACGCCGACCCGGTCCGCGAACTGCTCGACGGCACCCACCTCGACAAGTACGGCACCGGCGGCGACACGAGACTGCTGACCGCCAGTGGCGTCCACTCCAACAACGGCACCAAGTCCACCCCGTCCCTGTCGGGGGACATCCTCGGCGACTGGCGCGAAGAGGTCGTCTGGCCCACCACCGACAACCGGGCCCTGCGGATCTACTCCACCCCCACCGTCACCACCACCAAGATCCACACCCTGCTGCACGACCCGCAGTACCGGGTCGCCCTGGCCTGGCAGAACACCGCCTACAACCAGCCGCCCCACCCGAGTTTCTTCATCGGCAACGGCATGGCCACCCCGGCCCAGCCCAAGGTCTACCTGCGCTGATCCGTCTGCCCCCGTGATCACCCGGCGGCGGTCGTGGACCTGTCCCGCGAGGTCCGCGGCCGCCGCGCCGAGCACGCCCGAAGCCCATCCGGAGCCCCATCCGAAGCCTCAGCCCGGGGCCTCCGTGAGGCACAGACCGAGCTGGGCGTACAGCTCCAATTGGTCGAAGTACTCCCGGTGGGTCTTGATTTTGCCGTCCTCCACGAAGGACGCGCAGGTGCCGCGGAAGGTGACCGGACGACCTGTCCCCTCCAGTTCGCGCCCGTTCGGCAGCAGGACAGGCCCGAGGTGCGTGCCCGTGGCCGTCCACTCCACCATCAAGGGCGCGTCGCAGCTGACGGCCTCGTACCACACGATCAGCTGGAAATCGGGAAAGCTCTTGAAGACCTGCTCGTACATCCACGCGATCTGCTCATGTCCCTCCGCCACACCGAAGGGCGAGACGAGGACGGCGTCCGGACTGAAGGTCTCGAGCACGCCCTCCAGGTCGTGTTCGTTGAGCGCGTCGGTCAGCCGGCGTTTCACAGCCCATGTATCGGACATGGCGACAGTCCTTCGACGGTCGGTATGTAACGCAGGGCAACAACCTTAGCCAGCGGCCGGTCAGGCCCTGCCCACGATTACGTCGTCGGAGCACCACGGGCGGGTTCCGGTTTCACACGGTTACGTGGTTTCCTCACGGCGGTTCCGGTGGCGGCCGTGGACCTGCCTGCGGAGTCCGCGGCTGCCGCGTGACCTGCGCCTTTGTGGGTAGGCCAGTCACTGCGGAGGGCCCGAGGGGGTGGCAGGATGCGATCGTCGATCAGTCTCGGCCGCGTGGGCGGGGTCCCGGTCGGGCTCAACATCAGCGTCCTCGTGATCGTCGTGATCCTGGTGGTCGGGCTGGCCTTCGGCCGCTTCCCCATCGCCTTCCCCGGCCTGCCGGTCGCGGCGTACGTGCTGGCCGCGCTGGTGTCGGCACTGCTCTTCCTGGCCTCGTTGCTCGCGCACGAGCTGGCCCACGCGTTCGTGGCCAGACGGCACGGCGTCGAGGTGTCGGGGATCACGCTCTGGCTGCTCGGCGGGGTCGCCGAACTGCGCGGGGAGCCCCGGTCCCCCGGCGCCGACCTCAAGATCGCCGGAGTGGGGCCGCTGACCAGCGTCGTGCTCGCCGGTGTCTTCGCCCTCCTGTCCTGGGCGGTGTCCGCCGTCGGGGCGCCACCGCTGGTCAGCGGGATGTTCGGCTACCTGGCCGCGGTGAACGTGCTGCTGGCCGTGTTCAACCTGGTGCCCGCCGCGCCGCTGGACGGCGGCCGGGTGCTGCGCGCCTTCCTGTGGGCCCGCTGGGGCGACCGTATGCGGGCCGCCGTCGCCGCCGCCCGGGCCGGCCGCGTCTTCGGGTACGCGCTGATCGCGCTGGGCTTCCTCAACCTCGTCTCCGGCCTCGGCCTCCAGGGCTTCTGGCTGGCCCTGATCGGGTTGTTCCTGGTGAACGCGGCGACCGCGGAGGAGCAGCAGACGCAGATCGACGCGGCCCTCCACGGGATCACGGTGGGCGAGGTCATGTCGCGCGACCCCGTCGTCGCCCATCCGGACGAGACGGTGGCCGGCCTGATCGACCGGCTCGTGCTTCGCCACCACCTGTCCACCTATCCGCTGGTGGACGACGAGGGCCGGTTCACGGGGCTGGTGACGCTGGGGCGCGTCCGGCGCGTGCCACCGGACGACCGGGCGACCACCAGGCTGCGGGACATCGCCTGCCCACCGGCGGACGTGCCCGCCGCGCACCCCGGCGACCAGCTCACCGAGTTGCTGCAGCGGATGAGCGGCAGCACGGACGGCCGGGCCGTGGTGCTCGGCGACGACGGCCGCCTCGTCGGCCTGGTCACCCCGACCGACATCAGCCGGACCATCCAGACGGTGGATCTGCGGGCACGCGAGCCGTACCGGACGCCGCGCGGCGCCGACCTCGCCCCGCCGTCTCCCGGAGGCCCCGCTCCCAGAGGTCCCGCTCCCGGAAGCCCCGCTCCCGGAAGTCCCGCCCCCGGTGGCGCGCCCCCGCCGGCCGGCCGCCGCGACGCCGCCTGAACGCCCGCCGGGGTCAGTCGTCGGCGGGTTCCTCGACGTCGTCGGGCGAGTCGGCGCCCGCGGCGTGCCAGTCTCCGGACCCTCCTCCGGGCTCGGCCCCGGGCTCGGCGTCGGGTGACTGCGCCAGCGGTGGCAGCCGCTCCGGGATCAGGTCTTCCGGCCTCGCGTTGTCGTTCGGCATGGCTTCCTCCTCGGGCCGCGCCCATCCAAGTCGGCCTACCCCCCGGTGGCGCGGACATTCGGTCATGTCGCGGGGAGGGCCGCGGTAGCCGAAAACAAGCCCGCGAACCGTGTTGAAAGGGAGACCAGGGGTAGGCGAACCGTGCGGCCGGACCGGACAAAGCGGTCGTAACTGATGGAGGCAGGCTCTCAAGGAGGTGGGGGTATGACGATCGTCGACGACACGGCGGTCGAGCGACGGCGGCTGCGGTTCGAACGGGACGCGCTGCCATACATCGACCAGATCTACGCCGGCGCCCTACGGCTCGCCCGCAACCCCACCGACGCCGAAGACCTGGTGCAGGACGTGTTCATGCGGGCCTTCAGCAACTTCCACCAGTTTCGCGAGGGCACGAACCTGCGGGCCTGGCTGTACCGCATCCTGACCAACACCTACATCAACACCTACCGCAGGCAGCAGCGGCAGCCGCAGCGGGCCGCGACCGAGGACGTGGAGGACTGGCAGCTCGCCGAGGCGGCCTCGCACACCTCGACGGGGCTCAAGTCCGCCGAGGTGGAGGCCCTGGACGGGCTGCCCGACTCCCGGGTGAAGCAGGCGCTGCAGGAGCTGCCCGAGGACTTCCGGATGGCGGTCTACCTCGCCGACGTGGAGGGATTCGCCTACAAGGAGATCGCGCAGATCATGGACGTGCCCATCGGCACGGTCATGTCGAGGCTGCACCGGGGACGCCGGCAGCTGCGGGCCAAGCTGGAGGACTACGCCGCCGAGCTCGGTCTGCTTCGGTCGGCGAGCACGGCGGCGCGGGACGGCGGGACGACCTGAAGGGATTCAGGCGTCCTCGCGCTCGGGGTTCTCCAGCCGGAAGAAGTTGCTCGGGCTGCCGTCCTTGCGGTGCTCCTGGTAGATGAAGTTGAGCTTGCGTTCCTCGAACGTCGTGAACCACTCGTCCCAGGAGATCTCCTTCAGGTCGCCGCCGCCGTAGCCCGGGAAGTCGAAGCGTAGGACCCCCGGACGGCCCTCGTGCTCGGTGCCGGGGACGGTGGCGGGTTTGGCGCCCCGCTCCTCGGCCCACTCTTTGATGACGTCGTGGTCGGTCGTGATCAGGCTGCGGCCCGGGCGTTCCTCGTGTTCGTCCGGGGCGCCGATCTCCTGCTCGTACTTGTGCTCGCCGGTGACCGGGTGGTGCTTTTCGGACATGTCGACACCTCCCCTCGTCCTCCCTACCCCCCGCCACCCGCCTTACCCTGCGGCCTCACCCCGCGGCCTTCCGTGCGGCCTTACCGTGCGGCCCTACCCTGCGGCCTTTGTCGGCAGCCGCACCCAGGCGGGGGACTCCTCTCCCGGCGCGTACGCCGAGTCGAGGCGCTTGCCCACCACGCCGGGCAGGCCCTGCTCGTCCGCCGCCCGCCGTACGGCGTGGACCTCTCCGGGCCACGACGGCGCCGTCTGCCAGCGCGGCCCGTTCACCTCGAGGGTCTCCAGGCCCGCGCGGCGGCGTCCGAACGGCTCGTTCAGCAGCGACCGGCCGTCGTCGTAGAGCAGGTCGTAGGCGACGTAGACGGGGGTGCCCGCGAACGTGACGACCTCGCCGTCGAGGACGGCGGCCCTGCTGCCGAACGACTCGGCCATCGGGCGCAGCCAGCGGTGCTCCCCCGTGACGTCCGCACCGCGCGCGTCGCGCAGGGTGAGCCTGCCGCCCTCCACGTACGCGAGCGCCCGCGCGCCGCCCCACCAGAACTCCCAGGCGTACGCCCCGGGATCGCGCGGCGCGCGGGCGCGTGTCACCGGCGTCATCGGCGCGAGCGGGGCGGGCGGGGGCTGCCACCGCCCGCTGGGCGGGTCCATCCGGTGGATCATCCAGTTGCGGCCGCGGGTCCGGAACAGCACGTAGCGGCCCGCGACCCGGGAGCCGCTCAGCACGATCTTGACCTCGCGGTCGCTCCACTTCTCGGTCGCGTAGTGCCCGCGGTCCCAGATGGTCATCGTGCCGCCGCCGTACTCGCCCTTGGGGATCTCGCCCTCGAACCGGGCGTACTCCATGGGGTGGTCCTCGGTGTGGACGGCGAGGTGGTTGGTCGCGGGGTCGGGCGGCAGACCCTTGGGGATCGCCCAGGAGACCAGCACTCCGCCCCGCTCCAGGCGCAGGTCCCAGTGCAGGGACCGGGCATGGTGCTCCTGGATGACGAACGTGTCGTCCTCGCCCCGCGGGAGCGGCCCTTCGGCGGGGATCGGCTCGCTGGTGCGCGTCACGTCGCGCTTGGCCCGGTAGGTCTCGAGTTTGTCCGCCATCCCATTCGTCCTACCCAGCGCGCGGCAGACGGTGAGTGACAAGCGTGTCACCTTGTAGCGACATGTCCGGTTAAGGACTTCGTGACCACTCGGTAACTACGCCTCACTATCGTCAGCCACCATGAGTTCAGCGATCAGGTTGACCGCGGGCGCCGGCGTCGTGGCCCTCGGTCTCCTCCTGCCCGGCACGCCCGCCACAGCGGCCCCGAGCCACCCGGTCAAGATCACCATCATGGCCAGCTCCGACATCCACGGAAACGCGCTCAACTGGGACTACTACAAGAACGCGGAGTACGACGACAGCGCGCACAACGACGTGGGCCTGGCGAAGATCTCGACGATGGTGTCGCGGATCCGGGCCGACCGCGGCGCCGGCCACACCCTGCTGTTCGACTCCGGTGACACCCTTCAGGGCACGCCGCTGGACTACTACTACGCGAAGATCGAGCCGATCACCTCGACCGGCGAGATCCACCCCATGGCGAAGGCCATGAACGCCATCGGGTACGACGCGGTGACGCTCGGCAACCACGAGTTCAACTACGGCCTGCCGCTGCTGGGCGCGTGGGTCAAGCAGATGAAGGCGCCGGTCCTCGGCGCGAACGCCGTCTCGGCCAAGACCGGCCTGCCGGCCTACCAGCCGTTCGTCCTCAAGACGATGAAGGTGAAGGGCGAAAAGCCGATCAAGGTGGGCGTCCTCGGCCTCACCAATCCCGGTGTCGCGATCTGGGACAAGGCGAACGTCGACGGCAAGCTGAAGTTCCTCGACCTCGTCGAGACCGCCAAGAAGTGGGTGCCCGTGATCCGCGGACTCGGCGCCGACGTGGTCCTGGTCACCGCCCACGCGGGAGACAACGGCCTGTCGTCGTACGGCTCGGACCTGCCGGTGGAGAACGCCGCCGCCATGGTCGCCGAGCAGGTGCCCGGCATCGACGCCGTCCTGTTCGGCCACGCCCACAACGACGTGCCGCAGCGCTTCGTCACCAACAAGGTCACCGGGCAGCAGGTGCTGCTGACCGAGCCGAGCAGGTGGGGCCAGCGCCTCAGCGTCGTCGACTTCACGCTCGACAAGCAGCGCGGCAAGTGGGCGGTCACCGGCAAGTCGTCCACCACGCTCAACACCAACACCGTGGCCGACGACCCGAAGATCGTCGCACTCATGAAGACGCAGCACGACAAGACCGTCGGCTACGTCAACAAGGTCATCGCGCAGTCCACCCAGGAGCTGTCGGCGGCCGAGTCCCCGTACAAGGACACGCCGATCCTCGACTACATCCAGAAGGTCCAGACCGACCTGGTGAGCAAGGCCATCGCCGGCACCGCCGACGCCTCGCTGCCGGTGCTGTCGATCGCCGCGCCGTTCAGCCGCACCGCCGTCTTCCCGGCCGGGCCGGTCAGCGTCCGCGACATGGCCGGACTGTACGTCTACGACAACACGCTGCTCGGCATCAAGCTGACCGGCGCCCAGATCAAGGACTTCCTGGAGTATTCGGCGAAGTACTTCGCCCAGGTCGCCCCGGGCACGCCGATCGACCTCGCCACGCTCACCAACGCCGGCGGCACACCCGACTACAACTACGATCAGCTCTCCGGTGTCACGTACGACATCGACATCTCCAAGCCGGTCGGCCAGCGCATCTCCGGCCTGTCCTACCAGGGCACGCCGGTCACCCCCGACCAGCAGTTCGTCGTCGCCATCAACAACTACCGCCAGTCGGGCGGCGGCGGCTTCCCGCACGTCTCGACCGCTCCGGTGGTCTACAACGCCCAGGTGGAGATCCGCCAGGCGCTGATCGAGTACGCCGCCGCGACCGGCACGATCGACCCGGCGACGTTCGCCGAGCCGAACTGGAAGCTCGTCCGCGACGGGGCCCCCATCTTCGACTGACCGGTGGGGGGTGGTCCGCGTCCCGGGCCACCCCCTTGTCCGTTGAGCGGTCGTACTCACCCCGATCCGGGTGATTGCACTCATGCCCGCGCCCCGATCCGGCGGCGACACTGACGTGTCACTACGCCGACGGAAAGGATGACCGTGAGCAGAAGCGGGATCGTCTTTCTCACGATCGTCACCACGATCGCGGGGATCGTCCTCGTCTATGTGGTGGACGTGCCACTGCCGGTGGTCGTCTCGCTGGGCTTCGGGGCGCTGTGCCTGCTCTGGCTGATCGTGCTCCTGACGGTGCCGTGGAACCTGTACTTCCAGGCCCACTCCCTGATCCACGAGATACACGTCAGCCGCGAGCGCGGCGTTGCGGTCTCACCGGAACGCGAGGCGGAGGCCCGCCGCATCGCGGTGCGCATGCGGCGGGCCGCCGTCGCCGCCCACCTGGTGTCGGCCGCCCTGCTCGCACTGATCACCTACTTCTCCGGCGAGACCGTCGGCTACTACTTCGCCGTCTTCTACCTGCTCGGCACGTTCTTCCGGCCGGCCGGAGCCTGGTTCTCCCACCTGCGCAGCCGGATGACCACGATGTTGGAAGAGGTCCGTTATCCCCGCGAGGACGTCGTCACGCTGGCCGCACGCGTCGAAGCACTGGAGACGCGGGCCGAGGAGTCCGAGGCCCGGACCGCCGAGCTGGCCGAGCGCCTCGACTCCCTCACGGCGGAGACGCGCGCCGGGTTCCACACGGCCACGGCCCGGGGGGACGCTCTCGACCGCCGGCTCGACGCCATGGGCAGGACGTTCGAGGACTCCCTCAGCCGCCTCACCGACAACCAGGAGGTCCTGTCGGGCATCAAGGCGTTCCTCCGCCTGATCAGATCCGAGACGGCGTAGTTCGCGAGATTTCGCGCGGCCCCTGTAATCGGGGACCTCGAACCGGGACTACTGGGTATGGACGACCCCGAAGAACGCTTCACCGAGCTGTACGACCGGCATTACCGGAACGTGCTCGGCTACGCGCTGCTCCGCGCCGAACGGCAGTCGGCCGAGGACATCGCGAGCGAGACGTTCCTGATCGCCTGGCGCCGGCTCGCGCAGGTGCCGGAGCACCCTCTGCCGTGGCTCCTCGCCGTCGCCCGCAACCTGCTGCGCAAGCAACGCCACCTGGACATGCGGCGGCTGCGGCTCACCGCTTCTGCCCCGGAGGGGGACGTGGCCGACCAGGTCAGCGAGCGGCAGACGGCGATCGACGCTCTCGCCCGGCTCTCCGGCGCCGACGCGGAGGCCCTGATCCTCGCGAGCTGGTACGGCCTCGGCCCGGCCGAGGCCGCGAAGGTCGTCGGATGCTCGGCGCGCACGTTCGCCGTCCGTCTCCACCGTGCCCGCCGGCGTCTGGCGGACATACTCAACGCCCCTCAGACGGTCCTCCAGGAGCAGCTGCGATGAACACCGACGAACTGATCCGTGCCCTGCGGCCCGACGACCTGCTCGACGAGGCCTACCACCGCCGCCGCGAGGCCGACCTCGCGCGGATCCTCGCCGGCCCTCCCTCCCTCCGCCCCGCATCCGTACGGACCCGGCTGGTGCTCGCGGGCGCGGCGGCAGCGGTGTCCGCCGCACTGGCGGTCCCGGCCCTCATGCCCGGTGCCACGACGCCCGGCGGCGTGGGCGAACCGGCAGGCGGCGGCGTCGCGTCCGCCCCGGCGAACCGGGCGGTCGTGACCCTCGACGCGCGGTCGTTCCTCCTGGCGGGAGCCGAAAACGCCGCCCGCGCGGACGTGGAGACGGGCCGATACTGGTACAGCCGCGAGCGGCTCTACGAGCCGCAGCCGCCGGGCACGGTGCGCATCTCCTCCACCGAGAGCTGGTACGACGGCGAGACCGGCCGGGGACGGACCACGAGCGGCCTGGACGCCGAGGTCGTCATGGGCGGGGCCACCGCGAAGGCGACGCCCACGCCCCGCACGCGCGACTTCCGGATCACGCTGCTGACCGACATCGGCGGCGAGAGCCTGTCCCAGGACGACTTCCGGCGGCTGCCCCGCGAGGTCGAAGGCCTGCGCCGCTGGCTGGAGGCCCATCGGCGGGGCGAGCCCTCAGCGGAGTTCACGTTCCGGATGGCGAGGTTGCTGCTGTCCGGCCCGACCACTCCGGCCACCCGGGCCGCGATGCTGCGGATCCTCGCCGACGAGCCGGGCCTGAGGCTGGAGCGAGGTGTCACCGACCCGGTCGGCCGCTCCGGCGCCGCGGTGGTGTCCGCCGACGGCGCCATCCGGCTGATCATCGACGAGTCGGGCGCGCGCCTGCTGGCGGAGGAGTACAACGGCCCGGACAGGAAGGCTGAGCGCGTCGGGCGAAGCGTCCGCGTCGGCGCTCGCAGAGGCGAGAAGACCGTGTACGAATCCTCCGGCTGGGTCGAGAAGATCGGCGATCGGCCGTAGCCACGACGACGGGGCCCGTGCCGTCCGACCGAGGGCGCGGGCCGCGTCACGACCTTCGCCGCCCGGTCCGGGGGGCCGTGCGGCTCGTTCCGCCTGACGCGAGCCTCGGGACCGCCGCTCCCGCCATCCGCCGAGCCGCGGACACGCGGTGTGGGCCGAGGACACAGGAGACAGAACCGGAAATTCCCGATTCTGTGGACGGTCCTGTCACTGCCCGATACCCTCTGCCGGGTCAAGATTGTCGGATCTTCAACGACAGGGCGGGGACGGCGTGGCGCGCTCGTGGCGGGAGCTTCCCACGGGCCGGGTCGTACATCTGCACGCAGGGCAGGACATGCACCTGCACGGCGACCCGGACGCCGTCGCCCTGGCGATCGACCCACTGCCCGATGACGCGCCCGCGCTGGTGACATACGTCCCCCGCCCGGCGGGGACCCCCGTGGCTGTGGTCGCCGACGTGCTGAGGGAGCTGGAGTCCGCCGCGCTGGCGATGTTCCCCGCCTGGCTGCCCGAGGCGGACGGCATCACCGGAACCGGCGGGGCGGCGGTTCCGGCCGTCCGTGCCCACGCCCTGCGCGCGGGCTCCGCCACCCGGCACTTCGCGCCCTTCCTCGCCCACCTCGCCGAGCGGGCCCTGCACGAGCGGGCGAGGGGGGTCACGGCCGGCAACGGCACGGCAGGCCGCGCCGGGGCGTTCCCGCCCGAGATCCGCGCCGTGGGGCTGGCCCGGGTGCTGTGCTCGGGCTACCGGCGGGCCGAGGTCGCGATCCTCGTACGGATGCCGCCCGATCTCGCTCCGTCCGCGGAGGAGGTGCTGGTCGCGGCGTGCGAATGGCTGGCCCACCACGGCGGGTTCGGCGTCTGGCTCATCGGGCCTCCACTGCGTTCGGTCGACCGGATCGAGACCGTGACGGCTCCGATCCCCGAAGGGGTGGCGGCGCTCGTCCGCGAGGTCGAGCCCGGCGGCGAGGAGTTTCCGCCGCCGGCGCTCACCTTCCCGCCTCTCGCCGGGTCGCCGCACCCGGGCAGCGCCGCCGAGCGGCGGCTGGAGGCGGCGCTGTCGCCGTGCGCCTGGGCGGCGGGCCGCGAGTGGAACCAGCTCCACGCCTCCGGACCGCTCAGCAACCCGATCCGCGTCGACCTGATCTGGCGTGCCGAACGGTGCGTGGTCGAGATCGACGGCCCCGAGCATCTCAGCCCGAGCCGCCTCGCCGCGGACGGGCAGCGCGACCTGCGCCTGCGCCGGGACGGCTACGCCGTCCGCCGCTTCACCAACGAGCAGGTGCTGGAACGTCTCGGCACCGTGCTCGCCGAG
Organism: Microbispora sp. NPDC049633; assembly: GCF_040675265.1. Taxonomy (NCBI): domain Bacteria; kingdom Bacillati; phylum Actinomycetota; class Actinomycetes; order Streptosporangiales; family Streptosporangiaceae; genus Microbispora; species Microbispora sp. NPDC049633. Next base: position 9,851 of record NZ_JBFAOO010000089.1, on the reverse strand, counting down.
TTGGAACGCTTCCTCCACGAGTGCCGCCGTGGAACGTTCGAAGGGTCACCCCATGCCTGACACGTCGCTATCCCAGCGCGAGACCGCCATCCTCCTGCTGCTCATGGCCGAGGCCCGCGAGTTCACCAACCCCGAGCTTGATGAGCAGTTCGGCTGCAAGATCGACAAAAAGGAACGCGAGCACCTGCAGCGGCTCAAGCTGATCGAGGTCGGGAAGAAAGGCCAGGCGTTCACCTACGCGCTGAGCGACGACGGCTGGGCCAGGGCGGCCGCGATGTTCCGTGACGGCATCCCCAGGTCCAGCCGTCTCGCCGCACGGGTGCTCGAAGCGGTCGTCCGGGCCATGGTCTCCGGCCTCCAGCGACACCTGGAGAGGAGCGGCGCCCCGCTCGCCGAGATCTTCGGCCGGGAGGAGGACCTCGTCCCGGCGGTCAGCGAGGCGCCGCTCGCTGAACCGTCCGTCGCCCAAGCGGCAGAACCGGTCGCGCACACTTACGCCGCGAACGTGCCCGCGCGCCCGTCCGACGACATCGAGACGCTGATCCGTAAGGCGTACGCGCAGCTCGCCGACAAGGCGAACGCCTGGGTGAGCCTGACCCGGTTGCGCCCGCTGCTGGGCGACGTTTCCCGGGACGAGGTCGACGCCACCCTCCGCCAGATGATTCGCCGGCCCGACGTGCGTCTCGTGCCGTGGGAAAGCCAGAAGAGCCTGTCCCAGGAGGATCGGGACGCCGCAGTCGTCATCGGGGACCAGCCCAAGCACCGCATTCTGATCGGAGCATGATGACCGGTAAGGAACGCGACGCTCTGGCGGCGCTCAGGTTCAACTACGCGAAGGTCGCGGACGACGTGTGGCGACCGCTGCCGTTCCACGTCGGGACTCTGCACCGGGCCTCCGCGCAAAACATCCTCGACGGGTTCATCGAGGCCGAGGAGAGCGACGACGCGAGCCCCATCGGCATCGTGCTCCAAGGGCAGCGCGGCGCGGGGAAGACGCACCTCCTCGGCTGGGTCAGGCAGAAGGTGCACGAGGAGGACGGCTACTTCTTCCTGGTGAGCCTGCTCGACGCCAGGAGCTTCTGGGAGAGCGTGCTGCTCTCCATGTTGGACAGCCTTTCCCGGCCGATACCGGGATCGGGCACCCAGCTCAAGGAGCTTCTCTGGCGGCTCTGCCTGCTGGCCGAGGTGCCGGAAGACGCTCGCGAGTCCGTGATCGGCGAGGCCCCTCTCTCCCGGCAGGACCTGGACGTGTTGGTGCGTGCTCTTCGCCGATACGACCGGCACGTCGGTGGCGACGCCCAAGATGTGGCGAGGGCGCTCGTCCTGCGCGCGTCCAGCGACCTGTCCGCGCAGGACGTCGGAGACGCCTACCTCTCGTGCGCAGCGGAAGGAGAGCCGGGCGAACGGGCCGGCTGGGGTTTCACCACGATCGCGAAGTCAGCGCAAGAGATCGTCCGGGACCTGTCCCGTCTGGTGGCGCTCACCGGGCCTTCCGTCATCGCCGTGGACCAGATGGACGTCCTGCTCGCTCAGTCGTCCATCTCCATGACAGGGGACACCAGGGATTCCTGGCAGGAAGCACTGATGCTCGACCAGATCGCGGGCGGGCTGATGGCCCTGCGTGAGGTGACCCGCCGCACGCTGACCGTGCTCTCCTGCCTACCCGCGACCTGGACTTTGATCGAGACAAAGGCCGTCGACACCGTCCAGGACCGCTTCAGGGAGACCACGCCGCTCGACACCATCCCTGATGCGAGAACGGCCGTCGAGCTGGTCGAGAAGCGGTTCCGTGCGCAGTACGGCGCGGTGGGGTTCACGCCGCCGTATCCGACGTGGCCGGTGAAGCCGGAGGCGTTCGAGGAGGCGCCTGAGTACACGCCTCGTCAGTTGCTCATCCGCATCGACAAGCACGTGCGGTCGTGCCTGGCGAGCGGGCAGGTCCGGGAGCTGGAACGGCTGACCGGGTCCGATTCGAGCAAGGTCGTTCCCATAGAACAGCAGCCGCAACCGAGACTCGACTTCGGCGAGCTGGACAGGCGGTTCGCGGAGTTGCGGAAGCGGGCGGACGTGGCGGAGGCGCTGGACCCGATCACGGAGGACGCCGTGATGCCGCGCCTGCTGTCGGCCGGATTGTCCGCCTGGATCACCGAGCAGGGCGAGGACGGACGCCTGTTCGCCCAGGACCCGCCGCCGAGCACGAAGCCGCCCCTGCACGCCCGGCTGCGCAGAACACTGGACGAGGCGACGGAGAACGAGGCCCACTGGTGCTTCCGCGCCATCTCGGCGTCCCATCACATCGCCGCGCTGAACCGGCTGAAGGCCGCGTCCACGGCGGCCGGTCTCGACGAGCGGATACCCGCGCGCAGACTGTTCGTGCTCAGGAACCAGAGCTGGGCGAAGGGACCGGTGACGCAGGAGGCGCTCACGGCCTTCGAGCAGGCGGGCGGCCGTGTGCTCCAGATCGAGGAGGACGACCTTCGGATCTTCGCGGCGCTCCGTGACCTGCTGGCCGAGAACCCGCCGGAGCTCCAGGCGTGGCTCGTCTCCCGTAGGCCGACGAGCGAGGTGAAGCTGTTCGCCGAGGCACTCAGCGACGCGGCCGTTCCGCGCGTGTCCGGTGCCGAAAGCGAGAAATCCTCGCGGGCGCCCCGATCTCTGGGCCGCACCCGGCGTATCGCCAATCCCGATCGGCAGTTGCTCCAATGGGATGCCGTGCCACGGCTGACGTCACGGCCGGCGACCGGCGCGCCGTCCCCCGTCTCCGGCACCGCACCGTCACATGGCCCCGTCCCCGCGCCGTCTCCGGCTCTTGACGATGCGCTGTCTCCGGCCGCGGACACCACGCCGTCACCGCCCTCTGGAGGGACGCCGGAGCCGGCCGGCACGAGCGCCGGGTTACCCGGCGGCCCGGGTGTCGGCACGGCCGGGCCCGATCTGCAGGTCTGGCCGCCTCTGCCCTTCTCCGAGGCATCGCCGGTCGAGGCATCGCCGGTCGAGGCATCGCCGGTCGAGGCATCGCCGGTCGAGGCATCGCCGGTCGAGGCATCGCCGGTCGAGGCGCCGCCCGCGGAGGTACCGGCCGCGGCGACGCCGGTTGATGTGCCCTTCGCGGAGATGCCGATGGTGGAGGTGGTGGTCGAGCCCCGCCCGTACACGCCGTCGCGGGCGGACGGGGCCACGACGGCTCCGTACCTGACGATCGGGGCGGCGACCTCGGACAACCGGCCGGTACGGATCCCGCTGGAGACCCTGCGCAAGCACACGGCGATCTTCGCCGGCTCGGGCTCCGGCAAGACGGTGCTGATCCGCCGTCTCGTGGAGGAGTGTGCCCTTCAGGGGGTCTCGGCGATCGTCCTCGACGCGAACAACGACCTCGCGCGGCTCGGCGACCGGTGGCCGGAGCCGCCGGCGGAGTGGGGCGAGGGCGACGCGGCCAAGGCCGACGACTACCTGACGAACACCGACGTGGTGATCTGGACGCCGCGCAAGGAGTCGGGACGCCCGCTGAGCTTCCAGCCGCTGCCCGACTTCGCGAGCGTCGCCGACGACGCGGACGAGTTCGGCGAGGCGGTGGACGCCGCGGTCGCGGCGCTGGTGCCCCGGGCGAAGCTGGAGACGAGGGCGGCCAAGGCGCACCTCGGCCGGGCCGTGCTCCGCGAGGCCGTCGCCCACTACGGACGGCGCGGCGGCACGGGGCTGGGCGGCCTGATCGCTCTGCTCGACGACCTGCCGGACGGCGTGAGCAGTCTCGAAGGCGCGGCCAGGCTCGCGACCGAGATGGCCCAGCATCTGAGGGCGGAGACGATCAGCGATCCCCTGTTCGCGGGGACCGGGACGCCCGTCGATCCCGGCGTCCTGCTGACGCCGCCGGAGGGGAAGCGGGCCCGCGTGTCGGTGATCAGCCTCACCGGCATGGCCTCCGACGCGCAGCGGCAGGGCTTCGTCAACCAGCTGCAGATGGCGCTGTTCTCCTGGATCAAACGGCATCCCGCCGGAGACCGCCCGCTCGGCGGGCTGTTCGTGATGGACGAGGCCCAGACGTTCGCCCCGTCGGGGACGGCGACCGTGTGCACGCAGAGCACGCTCGCCCTCGCCGCCCAGGCCCGCAAGTACGGCCTCGGCCTGGTGTTCGCCACCCAGGCGCCGAAGGGCCTGCACAACCGGATCACGGGCAACGCCGCCACCCAGTTCTTCGGCCTGCTCAACGCGCCGGCCCAGATCACGGCGGCGCGGGAGCTGGCCAGGGCCAAGGGCGGCGACGTCCTCGACGTGTCGCGGCTGCGGTCCGGCCAGTTCTACGCGGCGTTCGAAGGCGGGTCCTTCACGAAGGTCCGTACGCCGCTGTGCCTGAGCCACCACCCGAGCAGCCCTCTGACGAGCGAGGAGGTCGTGGCCCGGGCGAACCGGTGAGGCGCCGCCACCCGTTTCCTACCGGCGGAAGGCGGCGGCACCGGCGGCGGCGATCGCCACCGACAGGACCACGACGACCGTGAGAGTCCCCAGAGGGTTGCGGTGCCGTACGGGAGCGACCGCGCGCATGGCCGCCGGCACGCGGGCAGCCGGCGAGCTCGACGGCGACGGGGTGGGCCGCGGCGTCGCGCGAGGGCGGGGGGACGGCACCGCCGCGGGGGGCCGGGGCGCGGCCGCCACCCGATGCGGGGAGTGCCGCGGCGCCGGTGCCGGCTTCTCGGGAGCCGGCTTCGGCGCCTCCGGGGCGGGCGGGGGCGGCGGTTCCGGAACAGGCGCGGGCGGCGGCACGGGCGTCGGCGGGGTGCAGCCCGGCCCTCCGATGCCGACTTCGGCGTGCAGGCCGACGATCACGTCCACGTCGAGGCAGACCCCGACGCGCAGGCCGGGTCCGTCCGGATCGTCCGCCCTGAGGGACACACCCGCGGCTGCCCGCACGATCCCCCTGGCTTCCGGCCGTTCCGGTCCCGCCATCCGGGTGACCGCGCTGCCCGACGTGCTGCCCGACGCGCTGCCCGACGTGCCCGCCCCCTGCCGCTCGGCCCGCACCGGCGTGGGAGTCGCGGCCGTCAGCGTGGCGCAGGTCAGCGCGGCGCAGGCGGAGACGACCGCGACGGCCGCGCGCGGGCTCGCCGTCCTGCCCATGTCAGCGGCCCTCGGGGATCCGCTGGAACTCGTGCAGGGCGCTCACGAACGCGTCGGGCTTGACCGCCAGGCCACCGCTGAACGGGTGGGAGATGTTCCAGGCGAGGTAGACGCCGACGCCGAGCAGGACCGCCATCGCCGTCACCGGCACGAGCGTGAGCCCCCGGGGCCGGGCTCCGGCCAGGAACGGGAAGACGATGACGAGGACGCCCGTGAGGACCGTCAGCAGCATGACGCCGGGGGGCGGCTCGGTGCCGGCGTCGGCGGCGCGCTGCCTGCGGGCGGCGAACATGTCCGTCATCCGCTCCAGCACGGCGTCCCTGGCGTCGCGCGCCTCGTCGGTCGTGACCGGCAGTTCGGTCACGCGGGCGCGCAGCGCCTCCAGGCGCGCCGTCCCCTCGGTGCCGAGGCGTCCGGCCGCCATCTGCGGCCACTCGCCCTCGACGACGTACCGCGCGTACTCCCGCAGCCCCTCTCGCACCTGGGCGGAGTCGGGGGCGGGTAACGGAGCGGCGGCCCAGTAGGCCTCCACGAGGGCCTGGGTCTCCGAGTAGGTGTTCTGCCGCGCCGAGTCGGCCGAGGTCCACGGAACCACGATCGCGATGGCGAACACGAGCAGGAACAACGAGGAGAGCATCGACCCTGCATGCCCGGCGGACGCGCCGCCGGGATCGCGATCGTCGGTGCCCCGGCCCGTCGCCCGGAACAGAAGGGCCGCCACGGCCACCAGTCCGACGGCCGCCGCGACGGTCAGTACGCCTATGAGCATGGCATCTCCACAGACACTTTGCTGATTACATGTAGTGAGATGACTATCACAACAAGTAACCATTGACCAGCGAAGGCGGGAAAGCGACGGCGCGGCCTGCCCCGGTCGCCGGGGCAGGCCGTGGCAGGATCGGCGCGGAGGTGATCGCATGCGGGTGGTGATCGCGGGCGGACACGGAAAGATCGCCCTTCGGCTGGCACGTCTGCTGAGCGGGCGGGGCGACGCCCCGGTGGGGCTGATCCGCAATCCGGACCAGGTCGCGGACGTGGCAGCGACCGGCGCCGAGGCGGTGGTGTGCGACCTGGAGCGGGCCGCGCCCGAGGAGGTGGCCGAGACGCTCCTCGGCGCGGGCGCGGTGGTCTTCGCCGCGGGGGCGGGACCCGGTAGCGGCGCGGCGCGCAAACTCACGGTGGACCAGGGCGCCTCGGTGCTGCTCGCCGAAGCGGCGGAACGAGCCGGGGTGTCCCGCTTCATCCAGATCTCCACCATGGGCGCGGGAGCGCCGCCCGCCCCTGGACGCGACGAGGTATGGGCGGCCTACATCACGGCGAAGACGGCGGCGGAGGAGGATCTGCGCGCCCGGACGCTCGACTGGACGATCCTGCGGCCGGGGCGGCTCACCGACGAGCCGGGGAGCGGCCTGGTGACGCTGGCCGACCCGCCGCTGCCTCCCGGCGCGGTGCCCCGTGACGACGTCGCCGCCGTGATCGCCGCGCTGCTCGACGCGCCGCGGACACGGCACCGCGTCCTCGAACTCATCGGCGGAGACGTGCCCGTCGCCGAGGCCGTACGCCTCGCGCTGATGCGGTGACGGATGGAGCGTTCCAGACCGCTACTCATGCCGTCCCATAAGGCAAGAGGCGCTAAATACCCAATCGAGCACTAACTCATCTCATTACGGAAAAATCCCGGATTTGGGGTGTTCATGCGCCTTGACGCCGTTTGCGCGGTGGCAAAGACTTCCCTCGACCTCGCGTGATCACTCCGGGCTGACCCCCCTCCCCGGAAGGCACGCCAGACGGAGGAACTCGATGAGTAGCTCTCCCCGGAGGGCGCGTCGCTACGTCGCCGCGCTCGCACTCCCCCTGGCGATCACCCTGAACGCCCTCCCGGCGCTCGCCGATCCCTCTCCCGATCCGGTCCCGCCCGACCGCGCCTCCAGCACCGCGCAGAACGGCGTCGCGCTGATGCGCGTCGTCGTCGCCGACCAGTCGGGCGTGGACAGGCTGGTCGCCCTGGGTGTCGACCTGGCCGAATACAGCAAGCCCGTCGACGGCGGCATCGAGGTGCACGCCGTGCTCAGCCCCGAAGAGGCGCGGAGCCTGCGCGACCAGGGCTTCGACGTCCGCGACTCCATCTCCGACCAGAGCGACTACGCCGCGAACCTGGCCGAACGCCGGCAGGCCCTCGCCGCCGCGGCGGCCGACGCGGCGGCGACCGACACGCTGACCCCGCTGCGCGCCGAGTGGTTCACCAGCCTCGACAACCAGCGTTTCCTGTCGGTGGAGGTGAAGACGAGCGCGACCGACGCCCAGACGGTGCTCACCGCCACCTGGGACAGTGGCCCCGGCACGGCCCCCGACTCCGGCGGCTCGACGACGATGTCCCGCTTCACCGACGCGGGGCAGTACATGTACCACCGGTTCAACTCGCCGCTGCCGATCACCGAGGCCCCCACCCAGGTCACGATCACCAGCAACCGGGGCGGCTCGGTCACCGTGCCGGTGACCAAGTGGCTGGGCGCGCCGCGCAAGGCGCCGAACAAGCACTACGTGCGGGACTTCATCGACCACTACATGGACCCCACCGAGGTCACCAGCCGGATCACGTGGCTGTCCAAGCAGTTCCCGAAGATCTCGGAAATCGTCGATCTCCCGTACAAGACGAACGGCTACCGCCGCCAGGCGCAGGCGCAGTTCGGCACGGGCTCGGGGAACGCGCTGGCGAGCACGTTCTACGTCACGTCCAAGGCGTACGGCAGCGAGGGCGGCAACGACGTCAGCGTCGCGCTGGCGAACCCCGGGACCGCATCGGCCCCGCTTTCCGTCGCCGTCAACGGCAAGGACGTCGTGGTCAACCTGGGCACGGACGCCTCCGGCGCGGTCACCAGCACGGCCGCCCAGGTCGTGAACGCCGTCAACGGCGACTCGGCGGCGTCGGCGCTGCTGACCGCCAGCCTCTACCGGACCGGCGACGGCTCCGGTGTGGTGGCCGCGGCTCCGGCGACGAAGCTGACCGACAACCTGAAGGCGCCGGCGACCGTCTCGCGTCAGCCGTTCCAGATGAAGGCGCTGCGCATCGGCAAGAGCCGGGACGGCTCGAAGACCGGGGTGTTCCTCTACTGCCAGGAGCACGCCCGCGAGTGGGTGACCCCGCTCACCTGTGTGGAGACCGCCGAGCGGCTGCTGCGCAACTACGCGCTCGACGCGGACACCAAGAAACTGGTGAACAACCTCGACATCTTCATCGTGCCGACGATCAACCCCGACGGCGCCCACTACTCGATGTACGACTTCAACATGCAGCGCAGGAACATGGTCAACCACTGCGCTGCCGACGGATCGGACCCGGGGCGGCGCAACTCCTGGGGCGTCGACCTCAACCGCAACTTCTCGGTGGGCAGCGTCTACGACGGATACACCGGCGGCTCGACCACCTGCACCAGCGACACCTACGCCGGGCCCGCGGAGCTGTCGGAGCCGGAGACGCGCAACGAGGTGTGGCTCACGGAGAAGTTCCCGAACATCAAGTTCGCGATGAACACCCACTCCTACGGCGGCTACTTCATGTGGCCCCCGGGGGCGTACAAGACCGCCGGACGGGAGACGCTGCCGCGCCCGGACCTGGGCACGGAGGAGTACTTCTGGAACGCCTCCACCCACATCCTGTCCGCCGTCCAGGGCTGGCGCGGCACGGCGATCTGGCCGGGGCGCACCGGCCCGGTGATCGACGTGCTCTACTCGGCGGCGGGTAACAGCGCCGACGAGTTCTGGTACAACAAGGGCATCATCGGCTGGGACTTCGAGGTCGGCGCCGACGTCTACGACCCGGCGACCAAGAGGTACACCGCGGTCGGCTTCCAGCCTCCGTTCGAGGAGGGCCACGAGGAGGCGATGGAGTTCTCCAACGGCCAGATCGGCATCCTCGAGGTCGCTCAGATGTACCAGAAGGACAAGCAGAAGCCCGAGTCGAAGCTCGTGGTGACCGACAGGGCCGACGGCTCGGCGACGTTCACCTTCACGGTGAACGAGCCGGCGAACGTCTACTACACCCTCGACGGCAGCCGGCCGACGCTCAGCTCGCCCAAGCTGACCTCTTCGGGCATGCGTGAGGGCGCGGCGAAGATCTCGATCGACAAGACCACCGAGGTGCACTGGTTCGCCATGGACCTCGCGGGCAACGTCGAGAAGAACTACAAGCCGGACGGCAACGGCAAGAACTACAACACGGAGACCATCACGGTCGAGAAGGCTCCGGTGCTCCCGCTGACCGTGTCGGCCTCGTCCCGCTGCATCGGCACCTCGGCGTACGTCGCGGTGACGGCGGTCAACGACTCCGACGCACCGGCCACGATCGAGCTGACCACCCCGTACGGCACCAAGACGGCGGCCGACGTGGCTCCGGGCAAGCAGGCCTACCAGTCCTTCAACACCCGGGCCGGGCAGATCGACGCCGGCAAGGTCACGGTCACCGGCACCGGGACGGTCGGCGGCAAGCAGGTCACCTCGTCCTACGACGCGGCCTACACCGCGGCCGGCTGCCGCTGACCGCATCGGGAGCGTCAGACACGACGCAGCACAACCCGGGGCCGGCCGACCAGCCGGCCCCGCCCCCCATTCACGGAGCGATCACATGAGAATCACCCGGACTACTCAGATACTCGCCGCGTCGGTGCTCGGCCTCTCCCTCGCCGGCGCCGGCCTGGCCGGTCCCGCGCTGGCCGACGACGAGCCCGGCAGCGGCATCGACG
>NZ_JBFAOO010000088.1:0-30818 GCF_040675265.1 Microbispora sp. NPDC049633 | reverse complement strand
ATCACGGTCGAAGCCGCGCTCGGAACCACGGCCGCCCTCACGGTCGAAGCCGCGCTCGGAACCACGGCCGCCCTCACGGTCGAAGCCGCGCTCGGAACCACGGCCGCCCTCACGGTCGAAGCCGCGCTCGAAGCCACGGCCGCTGTCGCGGTCGAAGTGACGGTCGCCGGACCGGCCGCCCTCGGGCTTGCCGTAACGGCCACGGGAACCACCCCGCTCGGCCCTGAAGGGGGCGCGGGCGTCGTCGCGATACCGCTCGCCGCCGGAACGCGCGTCGCGCCGGCCGCTGTCGCCCTGACGACCGGAGTCACCCGTACGGCCGCGGGGACGGTCGTCGCGTGCGTCGCCGGCGCGGCGGTCGCCGTACCGGCCGCCGCGCGGGGCCTCCTCGTCGCGGAACCGCCGCGAGTCGGGCCCGTCGAACCTGTCGGACCTGTCGGACCTGTCGGACCTGTCGGACCTGTCGGACCTGTCGGGCCTGTCGGACCGGTCTGACCTGGAGTCGAAACCGTACCCGGACCGGGAACCAGGGACGCGGGAACCGCCGCGCCGGTCGCCCTGGGGACGGAAGCCGCCGCCGGATCCGCCGCGGGATCCACGCGAGCTCGCGCCCTGCTGACCGGTGCTCCGGCTCCGACCGCGTCCCTCACCGGACGGGGTGCCACGCCTGTTGTTCACTACTTCTGCTCCTCAAGAATTTCCACGTCGTCCGGGAGGAACGGGGCGAGTTCGGGTAGCTCGTCGAGGCTCCGCAGCCCCAGTCTCTCCAGGAAGTAACTCGTCGTCCGGTAGAGCACGGCCTGGCTCTCCGGGTCGGTTCCGGCCTCTTCCACGAGGCCGCGTGCGACCAGCGTCCGCATGACGCCGTCGCTGCTCACGCCGCGCACCGCCGCCACCCGCGCCCGGCTGACCGGCTGCCGGTAGGCGACCACGGCGAGGGTCTCCAGCGCGGCCTGCGTCAGCCGCGCCTGCTGGCCGTCCCTGACGAACCTCTCCACCAGCGCGGCGCATTCCGCCCGGGTGTAGAAGCGCCAGCCTCCGGCCACCTCCCGCAGGTCGAAACCCCGGCCGGAGGCCGTGTATTCCTCGGACAGCGCGCGAAGGGCGGCGGCGACCTCCACCGTCGGGCGTTCGAGCACCTGCGCGAGGGTCACCTCGGCGACCGGCTCGTCCACCACCATCAGGATCGCTTCGAGCGCCGCGGTGAGCGAAAGCCCCTCCACCGTCCCGGTCGCGTCGGACTCCGCGGCACCGGGTGCCTGATCCCGCTGCCCGGCGGGCGTACCGGCGCCGGGGTCGTCGCCGGAACGGGGGATGTCGCTCGCTTCCATCGCTCCTCGCTCGTCGTGCGGTGGTTCCGTCTCTGCCGCCGCCGGCCCGGCGCCGCCTCGGCGTCCGTGTGGCGGGCCGGCCCCGCCTCACTCGCCTGGTGCCGCGTCCGCCTCGGCGGGCCGCTCCTCGCGCCGGCCCTCGTCGTAGTCGTCGCCGACCGTGACGTCGCCGTCGTCGGTGCCCGTCCAGGTGACGTACAGGTCGCCGAGCGGTTCGACCTGCTCGAAGGAGACCGCGGACTCCCGGAACAGCTCCAGGACGGCCAGGAAGCGGGCGACGACCTCGAACGTCCCCGCGCAGTCGGCGGTCAGCGCCCGGAAGGTCGCCGTGTGCAGCCGCCTCAGCCGCTCGACAAGGATAGCGGCTTGCTCCCGGACGCTCGCCAGCGGTTGATAGATGTGCGAGACCGACACCGACGGCGGAGCCTTCGGCGTGAAGGCCCGTGCCGCGATCTTGGCGAGCTGCTCGGGCCCGATGCCGAGCACGAGTTCCGGCAGCAGGTCGGCGAAGCGCTTCTCCATCGGCACGGCGCGCGGGAAGCGCAGCGCCTCCTCGGCCATCCGGCCCGCGAAGATCTTCGCGACCTCCTTGTACGCCCGATACTGCAGCAGTCGCGCGAACAGCAGGTCGCGGGCCTCCAGCAGGGCGAGGTCCTCCTCGTCCTCCACCTCTCCGGTGGGCAGCAGCCGCGCCGCCTTGAGGTCGAGCAGGGTCGCCGCGACGAGCAGGAAGTGGCTGGTCTGGTCGAGGTCCCATTCCGGCCCCCGCGACCGGATGTACGCGATGAACTCGTCGGTGACCTTGTGCAGGGACACCTCGGTGATGTCCAGCTTGTGCTTGGAGATCAACCCGAGCAGCAGGTCGAACGGCCCTTCGAAGACGTCCAGGTGCACCTGGAAACCGCTCGGCGCGCTCTCCTCGCTCCCCTGGTCGATCTCCTGGCCGGTCGTCACGCCTGCCATTGTCCCCTACCGTCGCGGCCCGGCGGGATCAGACGCGGGCGGGCCACCTGGCCAGCAGCTCGCGGGCCAGCTCGCGGTAGGCGGTGGCGCCCATCGAGCCGGGGTCGAACTGCGTGATCGGCTCCCCCGCCAGGGTGGCGTCGGGGAAGCGGACCGTCCGGTTGATGACGGTGTGGAACACCTTGTCGCCGAAGCCCTGCATGATCGTCTGCAGCACCTCGCGGGCGTGCAGCGTCCGGGGGTCGTACATGGTGGCGAGCAGGCCGTCGATCTCCAGGTTCTTGTTGAGCCGCTCCTGGACCTTGCCGATCGACTCCATCAGCAGCGCGACGCCGCGCAGCGCGAAGAACTCGCACTCCAGCGGGATCATCACACTGTGCGCGCAGGTCAGCGCGTTGACCGTGAGCAGGCCGAGGGACGGCTGGCAGTCGATCAGGCAGATGTCGTAGTGCGGCAGCAGGGGCTCCAGCGCCCGCTGGAGGGCGTACTCCCGCGCGACCTCGTTGACGAGCCGGATCTCCGCGCCGGACAGGAAGATGTTGCTCGGCAGGAGCTGCATGCCCTCGACGGTGGTGTCGATCAGCACGTCCTCGACCGTGACGTCGGGCTCCTCCATGATGAGGTCGTAGACCGTCGCCTCGAGCGGCCGGGGGTCGATGCCGAGACCGACCGACAGCGCGCCCTGCGGGTCGAAGTCGACGAGCAGCACCCGTTGGCCGACCTCGGCGAGCGCGGCACCCAGGTTGATCGTGGTCGTCGTCTTGCCGACGCCGCCCTTCTGGTTGACCATCGCGACGATGCGCGCGGGCCCGTGGGACTCCGGCGGCGTCGGCTCGGGGAACACCGGACGGGGACGACCGGTGGGCCCGATCGCACCGGGAGCCCCCACCCACGTCCCCTCTGTGGTCGCAGTCACCTGTTGGTCCTCCCTGACGGCCCTCGAACCTGATCGAATCTAAAGGGTCGGCACGTGGTCGGCAAGGCGGCGCGCCAACGGCTGCCGAGATGCACCCGTTCAGTGCAGGGCGCGGGGATGCGCCGCCGCGTACACCTCCCGGAGCTTGTCGACCGTCACCAGCGTGTACACCTGGGTGGTGGTCACCGAGGCGTGGCCGAGCAACTCCTGGACAACCCTAACGTCGGCGCCTCCGTCCAGGAGGTGGGTTGCGAACGAATGCCGCAACATATGCGGCGATACACCGGACAGTCCGGCTCGTTCCGCCGCCGCCTGCAGCACCTCCCAGGCGCCCTGCCGCGTGAGCCGTCCGCCCCGCGCGTTGAGGAACAGCGCGGGCGTCCCCCGGCCGTGCGCCGCCAGCCTGGGTCTCGCCCTGACCAGGTACGCGTCGAGCGCCTGGCGGGCGAAACGGCCGAGGGGCACGATCCTGGTCCGCCCGCCCTTGCCGCGCAGCCGCACCTGGTCCTGGTCGCCGTCCTCGTAGCGGTCCTCCTCGTGGGCAGGACCCGTGGGCACGTCGTCCACCGCCAGCCCGACCGCCTCGGAGATCCGGGCGCCCGTGCCGTACAGGACCTCCAGCAGCGCGCGGTTGCGCAGGGCGAGCGGCGAGTCCTCCGGGCCGCAGGCGGCGATCAGCCGCTCGACCTCCGCGACGGTGATCGCCTTGGGCAGCCGCCGGAGCTGCCGCGGCGGCCGCACCTCGTGCGCGGGGTCGTGACCCGCCACGCCCTCGCGCAGGGCGAAGCGGTGCAACCCGCGTACGGCCGACACGGCGCGGGCGGCGGAGCTCGCGACCAGCGCCGGATGCTCCTCGTCGCCCTCCCGGAGCGCGGCGAGGAAGGAGACCACGTCCGCCTCCGCGACCTGCGCGAACGTCTCGAGCCCGCGCGCCCGCAGGTGTTCGAGGTACCGGCGCAGGTCGCGACGGTAGGACGCGAGCGTGTTGGCAGACAGCCCCCGCTCCACCGCCAGATGGGCGAGGTAGCTGGACAGCACCGCCTCGGGCTCGCTCAGGACGTCTCCCTACGGATTCATGCCTCCGGCGCGTCGGCGGGACGAAGGCCCTTGAATCCGTCGGCGGAAGCAGCGTATGCGGCGAGGATACCGGCGACCGCAGGAGAATTGTGGATCATTCCGTTCAGGGCCTTGTCGACCGCCGCACCCAGCGGAATCCAGACCGCCGGCATGTCGGTCTCCTCGTGGTGGCGCACGTACGTGTTCTCCTCGTCGGGGATCGGCTCCAGGTCGCGGGCCAGGAAGACGCGGATCCGCTCGTCCGACATGCCCGGGGAGGTGCGCAGGTCGACCAGCGTGTGCCACGTACGCGCCCGGTAGGCGGCCTCCTCGGCGAGCTCCCGCGCCGCGCACTCCACCAGCGGCTCGCCCGGCACGTCGCGGATGCCGGCCGGCAGCTCCCACAGCAGGCGCCGCGCCGGATGCCGATACTGGCGGATCAGCAGCACCCGGTCCTCGCCGTCGAGGGCGAGCACCGCGACCGAACCGGGGTGGACGACGTAGTCGCGGTCGGCGGTCACTCCGCCAGGCATCTCCACCGTGTCGGTACGCACCGTGATGATCCGCCCGGCGAAATGCTCGGTGGAGGCGACGACGTTCCAGGACTCCTCGACGTCTTCGACGTTCACCGTGTTCTCCGCCGTGTTCTCCGCCGTGTTCTCCGTCGTGTTCTCCGTCGTGTTCTCAGCAGTCACTTGGCCCGGCCCGCCTTCGCCACGTTCTCGCGCCGGCCCGCGTACTCCAGGGCGGCCTGGACCAGCCCCTTGAACAGGGGGTGCGACCGGGTCGGGCGGGAGCGGAACTCCGGATGGGCCTGCGTGCCGATGAAGAACGGGTGCTGGTCGGTGGCCAGCTCGGCGTACTCGACGAGGCGGCCGTCGGGCGACAGGCCGGAGAACACCATGCCGACCTTCTCCAGGCGCTCCCGGTAGGCGTTGTTCACCTCGTAACGGTGCCGGTGGCGCTCCTCCACCTTGGCCTTGCCGTACAGGCGGCGGGCCAGCGAGCCCTCCACGAGCTTGGCCGGGTAGAGACCGAGCCGCATGGTGCCGCCCATGTCGCGCTCACCGGCGACGACGTCCTTCTGGTCGGCCATGGTCGAAATGACCGGGTTGATCGTCTCGGGGTCGAACTCGGTGCTGTCGGCGTCCTCGATCCCGGCCAGGTTGCGGGCCGCGTCGATGACGATGCACTGCATGCCGAGGCAGATGCCGAGCAGGGGGACGCGCTGCTCGCGGGCGTGCCGTACGGCGCCGACCTTGCCCTCGATGCCGCGCACCCCGAAGCCGCCGGGGATCAGCACGCCGTCGACGCCGTCCAGCTCGCGGGCCGCGCCCTCGGAGGTCTCGCAGTCGTCGCTCTTGACCCAGCGGATGTTGACGCGCGCGTCGTTGGCGAAGCCGCCCGCGCGCAGCGCCTCGGTGACCGACAGGTACGCGTCGGGCAGGTCGATGTACTTGCCGACCAGCGCGATCGTGACCTCCTTGGCCGGGCGGTGCACCCGGCGCAGGAGCTGGTCCCACTCGGTCCACTCCACGTCGCGGAACGGCAGGCCGAGGCGGCGCACCACGTACGCGTCGAGCCCCTCGGCGTGCAGAACCTTGGGGATGTCGTAGATCGAGGCGGCGTCGATCGCCGAGACGACGGCGTCCTCGTCCACGTCGCACATCAGGCTGATCTTCCGCTTGACCGCGTTGGTCACCGCGCGGTCGGAGCGGAGCACGATCGCGTCGGGCTGGATGCCGATGCTGCGCAGCGCCGCGACCGAGTGCTGCGTGGGCTTGGTCTTCAGCTCCCCGCTCGGGCCGATGTACGGCAGGAGGGAGACGTGCAGGAAGAAGACGTTGTCGCGGCCGACCTCGTGCCGGACCTGCCGGACGGCCTCCAGGAACGGCAGCGACTCGATGTCGCCGACGGTGCCGCCGACCTCGGTGATGACCACGTCGACGTCCGGGCCCGCCATTCCACGGATGCGGTCCTTGATCTCGTTGGTGATGTGCGGGATGACCTGGACGGTGTCGCCCAGGTACTCGCCGCGGCGCTCCTTCGCGATCACGTTCGAGTAGACCTGGCCGGTGGTGACGTTGGCGGAGCCGTGCAACTCGGTGTCGAGGAAGCGCTCGTAGTGGCCGATGTCGAGGTCCGTCTCGGCGCCGTCGTCGGTGACGAACACCTCGCCGTGCTGGAAGGGGTTCATCGTGCCGGGGTCGACGTTCAGGTAGGGATCGAGCTTCTGCATCGTGACGCGGAGGCCGCGAAGCTTGAGGAGACGACCGAGGCTGGAGGCCGTGAGTCCCTTGCCGAGACTGGAGGCGACGCCGCCGGTGACGAACAGATGCTTGGTTTGTGCGGCGCTGCGCAAGAAGAGCTCCCGTGGTCGATGTCGATCCGGCCGTCCGGTTTGGACGCCGCGATGCCCACGGGCTCTCAGAATATCAAACGCTGGGCAACATTGGGCTTGCCACGTGCACTAACCCGCCATAGCGGACAAGCCGACCTAACGGTAACTTGTCGCGTTATGTCGTTCGTGAAGCGCACCGTCGGCCGTCTGGTCCACCTGGGGTGGGCCTACGTGCGGGAGGCCGCGGCGATCAGCCCGGCCGCCCCGGGCGGTTACCGGTTCCGCAGCATGGGCGAGGGAGTGTGCCTGTCCTTCCCGCAGGGCGCCATCTTCGGGGAGCAGTGGATCGAGATCGGCCCGCACACGCTCGTG
Organism: Microbispora sp. NPDC049633; assembly: GCF_040675265.1. Classification (NCBI taxonomy): domain Bacteria; kingdom Bacillati; phylum Actinomycetota; class Actinomycetes; order Streptosporangiales; family Streptosporangiaceae; genus Microbispora; species Microbispora sp. NPDC049633. Next base: position 23,839 of record NZ_JBFAOO010000088.1, on the reverse strand, counting down.
GGAGAGCGGGTGTCGATCTCGGCGGGCATGGGTCCCGGCGTGGATCTCGGGCCCGACTCGATCGTGCGGATCGGCCGGGGCTGCTCGATCGGCAGGGGCAGCCACATCGTCGGCCACCAGTCCATCGACATCGGCGACGACGTCTTCACCGGCCCTTACGTCTACATCACCGACCAGAACCACGTGTACGACGACCCCGAGACGCCCATCGGACGGCAGTGGCCGCGCAACAGGCCGGTCTCCATCGGTTCGGGGTCCTGGATCGGGACGGGGGCGATCATCCTGCCGGGGACGCGGATCGGCCGCCAGTCGGTGGTCGCCGGCGGCGCCGTGGTGCGCGGCGAGTTCCCCGACCACTCGGTCATCGCCGGCGTCCCGGCCAAGGTCGTCCGCCGGCACTCCCCCGACCTCGGCTGGCACAGCCCCTCGGCCGCCCGCCGCACCACCCCGCTGCCCGCCGACCCCCGCCCCCGCGCCGAACACGAGTCACGTACGGCCTGACCGAGCGCCGGCGACCTTCACCCGCGGCAGCGGCCCGAGCCCGATCTCATGATCGTGCAGCGCAGCGCCCTGCCCAACCTCACGACGACGTCCTTCAAACCTGAGGACGTTCACCTTGTCGTCGAAGTGGTGTCGCCCGAATCGGCGGACAGGGACAGAGTGACGAAGCCAACCAAGTATTCCAATGCCGGCATCAAATACCTATGGCGGGTGGAGCCGGAAGACGAGCAGGCGGTCGCGTACACGTTCGAGCTGGAGCCGAGCGTGAAGGCGTACGTGCCGACCGGGATCCACCGCAAGCGCCTCGCCACCTACGTCGGCTTCGACGTGGACATCGACCTGGACCTGAGCCGCTTCCTCGGCTGATCCGGCCTGTGCGGCGCCGGCGCGAGACGTGGGTGCCGTGCCCCGCCGTCAGCCCGGCGACGCGGCGGCACGGGCGCGGCGGGCCGCCCGGTAGCGCCGCACCCTGCGGACGAGCCGCCAGGCCACGAACGCCAGCAGCGCCAGCGCCACCACCACCAGGACGGGCAGGAAGATCGCGATCAGGCTCATGCCGAGTGAGCCAACGTCTTCGGCCGTGCTGACGACCGGCGCGCCCACGCCCGCCGTGGTGGCGTTCACCACCGGCCGCGCGGTGGCCTTGATCGCGTGCACGGCGAGGGCGACCGCGATCCCCAGCACCCAGCCGACCGCCGGGTGCTCGGCCATCCACGCCGACTCGTCCAGCCGCTCCGCCGCGGCGGTGGCGCTGAACACCACGCCGCCCGCGGCGGGCCGCACCGCCGTCTGGATCAAGTCGTTGACGTGGTCGACCACCGGCACCTTGTCGAGCACGAACTCGGCGACCAGCAGCACGGCGATGATCGCGAGGACCCATGTGTCGGACAGCCAGGCGTACTCGTGCGGCAGCCGTACGGCGTCGGTGAGCCGCGCGAGCACGCCGACGAGCAGCAACGGGATGTACGCGTTGAGCCCGGCCGCGGTCGACAGTCCGAGCCCGGTGAGCGCCGCGAACATCGGCAACCTCCTCCGGCCGGCGGGACGATCCCGCCTTCCCGTCAACGGACGGCCCCGGCTCCGTGTCCCCGTCCACTACCGCGAATCGCGCCCCCGGAACCTCTGCCGGCACGTGACGGGCGCCTGCCGTGTCAGGCGCGGGCGGCCACGGCGGATAGTCCTCCGCCCGGGAGTCATTCTTCACCGGCCCGCTGGAGCACCAACAGGGCGCTGTCGCCCTCCACCCGGGTGAGTCGCAGTCCGACGTCGCCGATGCGGCCCGGCCTGCTCGTGCTGATCGTCAACGCCCCTCGGACCCGGCAGCGGTCGTTGTAACAGCTCCGGCTGATGCTGGTGTTCGCCCCGTCGACGACCGTCGAGGTGCCGGTGAAGGCGATTCTGGCGGCGTCTCCCCGCAGGCCCACCACGGAGATCTCGTCCACGCCCAGCGCCGGGTCGATGGGGATGCTGTCCCCCGCACGCACCCGCGCCTCGCAGTCGCCGTCCCGGCAGCCGGCGAAGTCGCCCGGCGTCGCCGACGGGCTGGGCGACGGCGACGACGATGGTGCGGCCGTCACGATGGGTTCGGCGGAGGCCGAGGCGAACGTGACCGGCCGGCTCACCGGCTCCGCCGCGATCGAGTGCGCGGGAGCCTCGCCGCAACCGGCGAGGAGCGCGGTCACCGACCCGGCGGCGAGTGCGAGGCGAACGGCAGGCCCTGACGCATTGGTCGTCGAACGCATGATTTCCCCGATTTGTCACAAATGGATTCGCTTAGTCGGGAGCCGCCATAATCGAGCCACTCCCATCACGCGTGGATCCACGCGGCAGCGAATGCCTTCCCCGCAACGAACCAGGTCAACCGCGTTCGGAGCCCGCACCCCGCCCGTCTCCTCGCAGCCGGCGGCGTTTCCGTCACGTGGCCGAAACGGCGAATTCGGTCACTCACCCAGCGAGGGTGCCAATGCACAATCCACTGCGATCGGCCGAATTTCGAATTCGGTCGCATCGGCGTCGGCCCGGGGGGTGCCGACGCCGCGCCGTCACTTAACGCCGGCCTCGCGCATGTCGCGGACCTCCCGCTTGAGCTCCTTGATCTCGTCGCGCAGCCGGGCCGCCACCTCGAACTGCAGATCGGCGGCGGCGGTGTGCATCTGCTCGGTCAGCGACTCGATCAGCGATTCGAGCTGGGCGCGGGGCATCTCCCCCGCGATCGCCTTCGCGTGCTGGCCCGCGCCCCGGGACGCGAGACCCGGCACCGGCGACTTGCCGCGCGACTGCTGACGCCCGGCGCCGCCGAGGAGCTGCGCGGTGTCGGCGTCCTCACGGACGAGGCTGTCCAGGATGTCGGCGATCTTCTTGCGCAGCGGCTGCGGGTCGATGCCGTGCGCCTCGTTGTAGGCGATCTGCTTGGCCCGGCGCCGGCTGGTCTCCTCGATCGCCCGCTCCATGCTGGGCGTGATCTTGTCGGCGTACATGTGGACCTGGCCGGACACGTTTCGGGCCGCTCGGCCGATCGTCTGGATGAGCGAGGTCTCCGAGCGCAGGAAGCCCTCCTTGTCGGCGTCGAGGATCGCCACCAGCGAGACCTCGGGCAGGTCGAGGCCCTCACGCAGCAGGTTGATGCCGACGAGCACGTCGAACTCGCCCATGCGCAGCTCGCGCAGCAGCTCGATGCGGCGCAGCGTGTCGACCTCGCTGTGCAGGTAGCGGACCCGGATGCCGTTGTCGAGCAGGTAGTCGGTGAGGTCCTCGGCCATCTTCTTGGTAAGGGTGGTGACCAGGACCCGCTCGTCCCGCTCCGCCCGGGCGCGGATCTCCTCCATGAGGTCGTCGATCTGCCCCTTGGTGGGCTTGATGATCACCTCGGGGTCGACCAGACCGGTGGGGCGGATGACCTGCTCCACCACCTCGCCCTTGCTGCGGCCCAGCTCGTACGGCCCGGGCGTCGCGGACAGGTAGACGGTCTGACCGATGCGCTCCAGGAACTCCTCCCACTTGAGCGGGCGGTTGTCCATGGCGGAGGGCAGGCGGAACCCGTGGTCGACCAGCGTCCGCTTGCGCGAGGCGTCACCCTCGTACATCGCGCCGATCTGGGGGACGGTCTGGTGCGACTCGTCCAGCACCAGCAGGAAGTCGTCGGGGAAGAAGTCGAGCAGCGTGTGCGGCGCGGTGCCCGCCTCGCGGCCGTCGATGTGCCGCGAGTAGTTCTCGATGCCGGCGCAGGTGCCGACCTGCCGCATCATCTCGATGTCGTAGGTGGTGCGCATGCGCAGCCGCTGGGCCTCCAGCAGCTTGCCCTGCCGCTCCAGGTCGGCGAGCCGCTCGGCGAGCTCCGCCTCGATGCCGGCGATGGCCCGCTCCATACGCTCGGGGCCGGCCACGTAGTGGGAGGCGGGGAAGATGTGCAGCTCGTCGTCCTCGCCGACGACCTCACCGGTCAGCGGGTGCAGCGTCGCGAGCTTCTCGATCTCGTCGCCGAACATCTCGATGCGGACGGCCAGCTCCTGGTAGACCGGGATGACCTCGACCGTGTCGCCGCGCACCCGGAACGTGCCCCGGGTGAAGGCCAGGTCGTTGCGGGTGTACTGCATGTCGACCAGCCGCCGCAGCAGCTGGTCGCGCTCGATCTGCTGGCCGACCTTGAGCCCGACCATCCGGTCGACGTACTCCTGCGGCGTGCCCAGGCCGTAGATGCAGGAGACGGAGGCGACCACGACCACGTCGCGGCGGGACACCAGCGACCAGGTCGCCGAGTGACGCAGCCGCTCGACCTCCTCGTTGATCGAGGAGTCCTTCTCGATGTAGGTGTCGCTCTGCGGGACGTACGCCTCGGGCTGGTAGTAGTCGTAATACGACACGAAGTACTCGACCGCGTTGTTCGGCAGCATCTCGCGCAGCTCGTTGGCGAACTGGGCGGCGAGCGTCTTGTTCGGCTGCATGACCAGCGTCGGGCGCTGCACCCGCTCGATCAGCCACGCGACCGTCGCGGTCTTGCCGGTGCCGGTCGCGCCGAGCAGGACGCTGTCCTTCTCCCCGGCCCTGACCCGGCGCTCCAGCTCCGCGATCGCCGTGGGCTGGTCGCCGGACGGCGTCATGTCGGTGACGACCTCGAAGGGCGCGACCTTGCGCTTCAGGTCCATCATGGATGTCATCGCCCGCTCAGCTCCTCACTCGCCCCGTCCACCGGCGCGGGGCGGCATGAAGATGCGCGACGCCCGCTCCGGTTCACCTCCATAACCTACGCGTGGCTACCGACAATTCCGGTCCCGATACCCGCTCCGCCTCTCGCCCGCGACGCCTCCGGCCCGCCGACGGCCGACCCTTGGCCGGACCATGACCCTGTCGTTACGATTCCAGTCGGGGGCCGACACTGACGGGATGGCGGGGCTGACCATGGCGGGGTTGCGGAATGCCGTCGGCCGGTCGCTCGCGTGGGCGGCCAAGAACGTCGACGGGGCCATCGCCCTCGTGCTGGCCGTGGCCGTGGGCGTGCTGGGCGTGCTGCCCGACGACGTGATCCCCGACAAGGTGAAGTCGCAGCTCGTCAGCGGCACCACCCTCGTCGTCCTGGCCCTGGTCGCGACCGCGCTGCTGCGCGACCGGGCCCGGCAGGAGCCGGTCGAGGAGGCCATGCACGCGACCTCCGGCGTGCTCACGCGGCTCCCCGAGCGTCTTGACCGCCTCGACGAGCTGGAGGACCTCGTCGCGGGCACCCGCCGGGCCCTCGAGGACATGGCGGTCATCCGCATCCTGGGCAGTCAGCACGAGATCGCGCAGGCGCACGCGGACGCGCGGCGGGGCACCGACCGCTGGGCGTTCAAGGGCGGCACCGGCACCTATATGCGCGCCGTCACGCTGCCCGAGTGCGTGACCGCCGCGCGGCGCGAGAAGCGGCACCTCACGGTCCGCCTGGAGATCATCGACCCGACGGACGAGGCGGTGTGCGAGAGCTACGCGCACTACCGCAGGTCGCTGTCGGACCGGCCCGACGGCACCGGTGAGGTGTGGACGACCGACCGCGCGAGGAAGGAGTCGTACGCGAGCGTCCTGGCCGCGTTCTGGTATCGCCAGCGGTACGGCCTGCTCGACATCGCGGTGGGGCTGTCGCCGGTCATGACGACCTTCCGCTGGGACATGTCGGGCCGTGCCCTGATCATGACGTCCGAGGACCCCAACCGGGCCATCATCGCCTTCAGCGGCTCGTTCTTCTACGAGAGCTGCGGCACCGAGCTGCGCACGAGCTTCGAGCAGGCCCGGCGCGTGGCGATCGACCGGTACCGGTCGGTGCCGCTGAGCGAGGAGCCGACCGTCGAGGAGGTCCGCAGGCTGTTCGAGCGCGTCGATCTCCCGCTGCCCAAGTCGTTCACCGACCGGGACGTCGTCGAGGTCACCCGGAAGGCGCTGCGTGCCAAGGACCCGTACGCGCAATGAGGTACCGGGAGGTGACCGACGCGCTCGCCGGCGGGAAGGCCCGCGAGTGGGCCCTCGGCGTGCTCGGGGGCATCGCGGCCGGCGGCTCGGACGTGCGGGGCGTGCGGCACCCGCTCGGGTTCCTCTGCCTGCCGCTGGTCCGCGAGGGAGACCTCGGGGTGTGCGTGCACGTCTGGACCGCCGCCGCGCGGCGCGCCCGCAGCACCACCTCGCAGGTCCACTGCCACAGCTGGGACCTGGTCAGCCACGTCCTGTACGGCCAGGTGCGCAACGTCCACGCGGTCGTGACCGACACCTCGCGCTCTCCCACCCACCGCGTCTTCGAGGTGGTCAGCACGCCGTCGGGCGACGTCGTCCGCCCCACTTCCAGGACCGTCGCGTACGCACCGGGACGCGCGGAGCTGTTCGGCGCCGGGGAGACCTACACGCTCGCCGCGGGCGCCTTCCACAGCAGCGTCATCCCCGAGGACGGCGAGGCCGCCACCGTGGCGCTCGGCCGCGGCAGGCCGGGCCTGGGCGATCTGTCGCTCGGGCCGCTCGCCACGCCCCTCCACCACGTCAGGCGGGAACGCCTCGACGCCACCGAGACCGCACGTGCCGCCGAGCTGGCCAGGAGGAGCCTGTGGACCTCGAACACGCCAGGCGGGTAGCCGTCGAGGCCGCCCTGTCCGCCGGCGCCGTGCTGCGCGAGAGCGCGCCGGGAACGGTCGCCGTCCACGCCAAGGGCGGGTCGGGCGACGTCGTCACCGACCTCGACCTGGCCGCCGAGAAGCTGATCCTCGACCGCATCCGGGCCGAGTTCCCCACCCACCGGATCGTGGCCGAGGAGTCGGGCGTCCACGACGGCGACCTGGCGGACGGCGGGTGGACCTGGCTCGTCGACCCCCTCGACGGCACGAACAACGTGGCGATCGGTCTCCCGGCGTACGTCGTGGGCCTGGCGCTGTGCGCGGGCGGCCGCCCGGTGCTCGGGGTGGTCCACGAGCCGCTGTCCGGCCGCACCTGGTCGGCCGTCACCGGGGCGGGGGCCCGCGGGCCGGCGGGGCCGCTGACCGGGCCGCCGCGGCGGGAGCTCCCGCACGGGCCGGTGCTGGCCTGGACGCAGGGCCACGGGGTCTCCCGGCTGGACCCGGCCGCGCGGTCGCTGAAGATGACGATGGACGCCCGCGCCCGGCGGGTGCTCCAGCTCTGGGCCCCGCTGCTGTGCTGGGCGATGCTCGCCCGCGGCGACATCGACGGCATGATCGGCTACCGCGCGGAAGGGCTCGACCTGCCCGCCGGGGCCCTGATCGCGCGGGAGGCCGGCGTGGAGATCCGGCGGCTGGACGGCGGGCCGTTCGAGGCGTCCGCCGAGGGCCCGTCCGAGGACCGCAGCTTCGTCGCCGCGCCGCCCGGACTGATCGATGAGTTGCTCGACCTGGTCGCCGAGGCCCGCCGCCTGGCGTCCTCGATTCCGCCGCTCTAAAGGGCGCTCAGTCGTCGAGGCCGCGTGCGGCGAGCGCCTCGCCCAGCGCGTCGGCGTGCCGCAGGGCGCCGACCACCAGCGGGACGGCGAAGGCGCGCGCGCTGCGCTCGACCCCTCTGGCGCGCTGGGCGTCCCGCACCCGGGTGACCAGGTCCGCCATCACCGGCACGCTGCGCAGCGTGAGGGACAGCAGCAGCGACAGGCGGAACGGGTCCAGCCCGGCGAACCTGACGGGGGCGAGGCAGCGCTCCAGGCAGGCCATGAGCGCGCCGGTGCGCGTCGTGAGCGTGACCAGTCCGGCCAGGGCGACGGCGAGCACGACGCGCAGCGTGGAGGACGCCGCCGCGGGCAGGTCGGCGAAGACCAGCTGCACGCAGAACAGGGCCACGGCGAACCAGCGGACGGGCCGCACCTGCGCCCAGGCCGCCGCGGCGCCGACCCCGGACACGGCGTACAGCAGCACCACGACGGCCGCGGCGGCCGCCAGCGCGGCGGGCGAGCGCAGCAGCAGGAGCGCGGTGCAGGACACGGCGAGCCCGGCGAGCTTGGCGCCCGCGGGCAGCCGGTGCAGGAGCGATCCGCCCGGCACGTAGGCGCCGGTGAGCCCGGTCACGCCATCGTCTTCCGGTAGTGGTCGATCGCGGTGACGGGATCGGCGTCGGCGACGATCCGGCCCTCGTCGATCACGAGCACCCGGTCGAAGTCCTCCAGCAGCGCGAGGTCGTGGGTGACCACGACCACCTGCTGCGGCAGGTCCCGCAGCAGCGCCGCGACCTGCCGGGAGTGGCGCAGGTCGAGCAGCGTGGTCGGCTCGTCCATGACCAGGATCTCCGGTTCGAGCACCAGCACCGAGCAGAGGGCGAGCAGTTGCTTCTGGCCGCCGGACAGGTGGTGGGCGGGATGGTCGGCGTGCTCCGCGAGGCCGTACCTCTCCAGGACCTCCCGCACCCGGCGCTCGACCTCCGCGCGCGCCAGCCCTTTGCGGCGCAGCGAGAAGGCCACGTCCTCGGCCACCGTGGGCATCACGATCTGCGCGTCCGGGTCGGTGAACAGGAACCCCACGCCGCGCCGGATGCGGGCCGCGTGGCGGCGGGTGTCGAGCCCGGACACCGTCACGGTGCCCGAGGACGGCAGGACCAGCCCGTTGACCAGGCGGGCGAGCGTGCTCTTGCCCGAGCCGTTGGCCCCGACCACGCCCACGCGGCGCTCGCTCAGCGAGGCCGTGACGCCGCGCAGCACCTCCCGCTGCCCGAGCCGCACATGGACGTCCTCCAGCCGGATCACTCACACCACCTCGAACAGGGCGGCGATCCCGAGACCGCCGCCGACCGCGACCGCCGCCAGGCCCAGTGTCCCCTTCGGCGCCCCGGCCAGCCGGCTGAACAGCCGGGTCACCACCACGGCGCCGCTCGCGCCCCAGGGGTGGCCGAGGGCGAGCGCGCCGCCGTCGGCGCACACGCGCTCGGAGTCCGCGCCGAGGGGATCGAGGCCGAGCGCGTCGGTGACCGCGAGCACCTGCGCCGCGAACGCCTCCACGATCTCCACCGCCGCCACCCTCTCCAGGTCCGCTCCGGCCCGCCGCAGCACCCGCCGTACGGCGGGCACCGGTCCCCACCCGGGCAGCGCGGGGTCGCAGCCGACGACGGCGCCCGCCAGCAGGCGCAGCCCGGGCAGACCGGCCGCCGCGCGCAGCCGCTCGGGCACGACCGCGACCGCCGCGGCCCCGTCGCTGACCGGGGAGGAGTTGCCGGCCGTCACCGTACCCCCCGGCACGAACGCGGCGGGCAGCCGGGCCAGCGACTCCGGCCGCAGCACGCGCGGGCGCTGGTCGTCCACGCGGCCGCCGATCGGGACGATCTCGCGCGCGAACCGGCCGGCCTCCCGCCCGGCCAGCGCCCGCGCGTGGCTCCGGCAGGCGTACGCGTCCTGGCGCTCCCTGGTCACGCCGCGCGCGGCGGCGAGCGCCTCGGCGGCCGCGCCCATGTCCGGGTCGGGGTGCCCCGCGGGGGCGAACGGCGCCCGCTCGTACGGCACGGCCGGCTCACCCTCGTGCCGGTGCGCCCGCAGCGGCGCGGTGGAGGCGCTCTCGACGCCCCCGGCGACGACCAGGTCCGCGTCGCCGCAGCGGACCGCCTGGGCGGCCAGCAGGATCGCCGCGAGCCCGCTGCCGCACTGCCGGTCGACGGTGACGCCGGGCACCTCGTGGCCCATCCCGGCGGCGAGCGCGCTGACCCGCGCCAGGTTGCCCCCGGGTCCCGTGCAGTTGCCCAGCACCACGTCGTCGACCGGGACGCCGAGGTGCGCCACGTCGCGGGCGACCGCTCCGATGACGGGCGCGGCGAGCCGGTCGGCCGTCAGGGCCCGGTACGCGTGGCCGGCGGTGCCGATGGGAGTGCGGCGGGCCGCCACGACGACCGCCTGCTCGTCCATGTCAGCCGAGCCTTCGCAGGCCGGGGTCGCCGCCGGCGGCGAGACGGGCGGCGACGAGGCCGCGGGCCGCCTTGCCGGTGGGGGTGCGGGGCAGGGACCGGGCCGCGTACCAGCGGCGGGGGCGCTGCGCCGGGTCGAGCTCGGCGCGCGCCGTCGCCTCCAGCGCCGCCCGTGACGCGTCCTCGCCCTCGACGACCGCGGTGACCACGGCGCCCAGGTGCGGGTGCGGCGTGCCGACCACGACCACGTCGTCCACTCCCGGCACCTTCCGCAGCACCTCCTCGACGTCCTCGGGCACCACGGTGGCGCCGCCGGTCTGGATCGCGCCGTCGCCCCGGCCGCGCAGCCGCAGGACCTCGCCCGGCCGGTACGGCTCCGCCAGGTCGCCGACCGTCATCCAGCCGCCGGCGTCCCGCCGGAGAGGGCCCGTCGCACCGGCCAGGTAGCCCTCGCAGAGCCACGGGGAGCGCACCCACACCTCGCCGAGGGCCTGCCCGGGCAACGCCCTGACGTCGACCTCGACGCCCGGGAAGGGCCGCAGCCCGGATCCGTCGGCGTCCACGGCGACGAACGACAGCTCGGTGGCGCCGTAATAGGACACCACACGCACTCCGGCCGCCGTCGCCCGGGTCCGGGCGGCGGCGTCCATCGCCGCACCGCCGACCACGGCGGTGCGCAGCGGGCCCCCGGCCGCGGCCAAGACGTCCAGCACGGCGGGCAGCCGGTGCGGCACCACATGCACCACGGTGGCCCGCCGCAACTGCCCGGCCAGCGCGCCCGGCGACCACCGGCCGGGCACCACGGCCGTCGCGCCCGCCGCCAGCGTGTGCACGGCGGCGAAGCCGTACAGGGAGGAGACCAGCGGGCCGGGGATCAGCACGACGTCGCCGGGGCCGATCCCGGTCAGCTCGTCCAGGTGGGCGAACGACCCGGTCCACGAGGCGCGGCCGCGCACCACGGCGCGGGGCCTGCCGGTGCTGCCGGAGCTGAAGCAGGCCCAGGTGAGGTCGTCCGGCCCGGGGCGGTGCCGCACGGGCGGGCCGTCCGCCTCGGGGAGCGGGTCGTCGAATCGGGCGGCGACCGGCACCGCGGCCATGACCTGCGCCCGTCGTTCCTCGTTCCACGCGTGGTCGCACAACAGCGGCGTGACCCCCGCCAGGTCGGCGGCGAGCACGGCGACGAGCAGGGCCGCCGGATCGGCCTGACCGGCCGCGACGAGCGCGTCGCGCCCGATCCCGTCGTCGGCGAGGCGGCGAGCGGCGCGGCCGGCCCGGGCCGCGAGCTCGGCATAGGTCAGGTCCCCCCCGGGACCGGACACCGCGATCCGCCGGGGGCGGACGGCGGCGTGCCGCATGACCTGCGCGGCTACCGGCACGGGTGGGTCACCCCCCTGCCCTGAGCCGCTCGCGGTGCACCGCCGGGACCGCGTCCGGGTAGGCCCGCTGGGTGCCCCGCGCCACGATCGACGCCAGCACGGCCTTGGCCAGGTCGCCCGGTAGGAATGTGGCGCTGAGGAGCGCGGTCTTGCCCAGGGACAGCCCGGTGACCAGGGCCTGCACGGGGATGCCGAACAGGTAGACGACGCCGACGCCGCCGGCCAGGCAGGCGGTCACCAACCGGACCGTGGACGGCGAGCGTCCGCCGCGTTCGACGATCCACCCGGTCAGGGCCGCGCCGGGGAGCCAGCCGAGCAGGAAGCCGGCCGAGGGACCGGTGAAGACGCCGAGCCCGCCGCGTCCGCCGGCCAGCAGGGGCAGCCCCGCGGCGACCAGCACGAGCAGGACCGTCACGGCGAGGGCGGACCGCCACGTGCCCAGGATCGCCCCGGCGAGCATGACGCCGAGTGTCTGCAGCGTGATCGGCACCGCGTCGCCGAAGACGTTCAGCGCGCCCGGCAGGCCGAGCACGGCGATCAGCGCGGCGAACACGCTGACTCTGGCGATGTCCGCCGCGGGGAAGCGCCGCTTCGGCGTGCTCTGTTCATCTGTCACGAATCGATCCCATACCAAGACCCTCCATCCGGCGAATGAGGAAACCCACAACTTTTCGCCGTGTCGTTCTCAGCGGCGGCCATAGCCGTGGGCCGGCTCCCGGCCGGGCGGCGGCTCAGGCGGTGAGGACCAGGACGGTGACCGTGGCGGCGAGACCGGCCAGGGCGAGGCCCGCGCCGGTCGCGACGAACTTGGCCAGCGGCACCCGCACGTCTCCCCGCCGGCACCACTCGAACCACAACAGCGTCGCGAGCGAGCCCCAGGGCGTGATCACGGGGCCCAGGTTGGTGCCCGCGAGCAGCGACAGCAGCTGCGTGTGGTTGGCCGCGGGGATGACCTGCTCGCCCGCGACGTACGCCGGGAGGTTGTTGAGCACGTTGGACAGCGCGGCTCCGGCGGCGGCCGCGCGGTAGGCGCCGTCCCCGTCGCCGCCCGCGCCGACGAGCGCGCGCATGACGTCGGCCAGGCCGAGGCGGCTGAGCGTCGGGACCACGAGGAACAGCCCGGTGACGAAGACCAGCAGCCGCCAGGGGATCAGGCCCCACACGAGCTTGGCCCGGTCGCGCCAGGCGAAGGCGGCGACCACCGCGACCGCCGCGACGAGGGCCGCGACGCCGATCTCCACCCCCGCCAGGATCGCGGCGATGAACAGCAGGCACGCCACCCCCGCGACGCCGAACAGCACCCGGTCGGCCACGGGAACCGGTGGCGGCGGCTCGTAGCGGTCCTCGCCCCGCTCTCCCCGCCGCCAGTAGAACACCCATAGGAACGCCATCGTCACCGCGATCGACACGGCCTGCGGAGCCCACATGCGCGCGGCGAACCCCTGCGTGGTCAGCGCGACCCGGTTCATGGCGAGCAGGTTGGTGAGGTTGGAGACCGGCAGCAGCAGGCTGGCGGTGTTGGCCAGCCAGACCGTGGTCATCACGAGCGGCAGCGGCGCGATCTTCGCGCGCGGCGCAAGGGCCAGCATGACCGGCGTCAGCAGGACGGCCGTCGTGTCCAGGTTGAGGAAGATCGTGACCAGCGAGGCGAAAGCCGTACAGAACAGGAAGAGAACCGCGTAGCTGCCCCGGCCGACGATCGCGATGCGGGTCGCGATGACGTCGAAGACCTGCGCCTCCTTGGTCAGCTCCGCCAGCACGATCACCGCGCCGAGGAACAGCAGCAGAGGGGCGATGCGTTCGATGCTGCCCCTGGCCTCCTCGGCCGGCAGCAGGCCGGTGGCCACGAAGACCAGGCCCGCCGCGAGCAGCCCGAACCTGATCAAGTCGAGAACGCTCAGTCGCCGCAGCCCGGTCGCCACGCGCACACCCTATATCGGCTGCCGGATGATGATCGAACCCCCTCCAAACCGTCGGCGGCAGCGGTAATACTGGGCCTCATGACGCACAGCGGGCGGGGGGACGCGCGGACCGAGATCTTCGTCAGCTACTCCCCCGCCGACGAGCGGTGGGCGACCTGGATCGCCTGGCAGCTCGAAGCCGCCGGCTACCGCACGATGCTGCAGGCGTGGGACTTCGTGCCGGGCACCAACTTCATCGACTTCATGGACCGCGGGGTGAGCGAGGCCGACCTGGTCGTCGCGGTCCTCACCCGCAACTACCTGGGTTCCCGGTACGGCAGGCTCGAATGGCAGGCGGCGCTGCGCGCCGATCCGGACAACCCGTCCAACAAGCTCGTGACGGTCCGTCTGGAGGACTGCCCGCTCGACGGCCTGCTGTCCACGATCACCTGGGTGGACCTCCTCGGCGTGACCGATCCCGCCGAGGCGCGGCGGCTGCTGCTGACCCGGATCCGGCAGGCGCTGGCGGGCCGGGCCAAGCCGGCCGAGCCACCCCGGTTCCCGGCCGGGCCGGACAGGCAGGCCCTCCAGCCCGCCGCCGACCCCGCGCCCCCCGCCGTACGGGTGCCACGGGCCCGGCGCACCCCGGCCGCCGAACCGTCCTTCCCGACGGCCGAGCGCGCGGGCGGCGCCTCCTCGGTGACCGTGCTGCACGTCGCCGGGCCGCGGTTCGGACGCGGGCTGGCGGAGGCCGACGAGCCGCTCGACGCGGGCGAGCTGCAGGCGAGCGTGTGGGCCGACCTGACCCGCCTCGCCGACGCCGGGGTCCCCCGGCCCGACCTGCTGATGGTGACCGGCGACCTCACCGAGTCGGGCAGCATCCGCGAGTGCGAGCAGGCCCTCGCGTTCCTCACCGGGCTGCGGGTGCTGCTGGGGCTGGAACCCGGACGGCTGGTCGTCGTCCCCGGCCCCCGCGACGTCACCAAGGCGGCCTGCCGGGCCTACTTCGCGACCTGCGAGGCCGACGACGTGCGCCCGCAGCCGCCGTACTGGCCGAAGTGGCGGCACTTCTCCACGCTCTTCGGCGAGCTGTACCAGGGCCTCGACGGCCCGGCCTTCGACAGCGCCCAGCCCTGGACGCTGTTCGAGCTGCCCGAGCTGCGCACCGTCGTCGCCGGGATCAACTCCACGATCGCGATGAGCCACCGCGAGGAGGACGACCACGGCTTCGTCGGCGAGGCCCAGGCCGCGTGGTTCGCCGAGCGGCTGCGGCCGTTCGAGGGATGGCTGCGGATCGGCGCCGTCGCCCATCCGCCGCGCCCCGGCCTGCGTGACGCCGCCACCCTGGAACGGCTGCTCGGCTCCCGGCTCGACCTGCTCGTCCACGGGCGCGACGCGCGGCGCGGCGGGCCGGAGGAGGTCTGGGAGCTGGAGGGGCTGCCGTGCGTGCCCGCGCTCGCCCCGGGCCGTCACCAGATCCTCCAGCTCACCCCGGAGGGACTGCGCCGGTGGGCCCGGGACCGCCCCGAGCTGCGCGACGCCGAGGTCCTGCCGTACGTCTGGCGCGGCTGGCGGCCCCAGGCCACCGCGGCGGCCGCTCCCGAGCCGGCGCCGGAGCCCGAGGAGCCCGCGGGCCCGGCCGACCTGCTGCTGGACCGGATCGCCGAGGTCTGCGAGACCCGCTTCGAACGGGCCAAGATACGCCGCGTCGCGGGCGAGCCGCCGCGCCTGCTCGTCACCCACCCCGAGGACGGGTTCGTGCGCCAGGTCCTGATCGGCGCGCACGCCGGGGAGCTGAGCCAGGAGCGGGTCGAGGCGTTCCTCGGCCACGTCCACGCGGCGGGGCTGGAACACGCCGCCGAGCTGGTCTACCAGGGGCCCCAGGCGCCCCGGGCGTTACGCGACGACGCTCTGCGGCGCGGGCTGCGGCTGCGCAGCTTCACCGAGTTCCAGGGCCTGCTCGACCTGTCGTCCTACGTGGCGGGGCAGACGGCCAGGCTGCGCGGCGACCGCCGCTATCCGCCCGAGCTGTACGTGCCGCAGCGGTTCCGGGAGCTCGACCGGACCGGTGGCGAGGTGCGCGACGACCTGACCGGCGAGCTGATGCGGCTGCTCGCGGCCGACCACGGGCGGTTCGCGCTCGTGCTCGGCGACTTCGGGCGCGGCAAGACGTTCTCGCTGCGTGAGGTGGCCCGGCGCATCCCCGCCGAGCTGCCGCACCTCACGCCGATCCTGATCGAGCTGCGCGCCCTCGACAAGGCGCACTCGGTCGCCGGGCTGGTCGCGGCGCACCTCGCCAACCACGGCGAGGAGCTGATCGACCTCAAGGCGTTCCACTACATGCTGCGCCAGGGCCGCATCGTGCTGCTGTTCGACGGCTTCGACGAACTGGTCACCCGCGTGACGTACGAACGGGCGGCCGACCACCTCGACACGCTGCTGCGCGCGGCGGAGGACAAGGCGAAGATCGTCGTGGCCGGGCGCACCCAGCACTTCAAGTCGCGCAGCCAGGTGATGACCGCCCTCGGGGAGAAGGTCGGCCTGCTGCCCAACCGCCGGGTGCTCAGCATCGAGGAGTTCACCGAGGAGCAGATCCGCGCGTACCTGGTCAACCGGTACGGCTCGCAGCAGGCGGCCGACGAACGGATGGCCCTGCTCACGGGCATCGCCGACCTGCTCGGCCTGGCGCACAACCCGCGCATGCTCAGCTTCATCGCCGACCTGCCCGCCGAACGGCTGCGCGCCGTGGCCCAGGCCGGGGAGGCGATCAGCGCCGCCGGTCTCTACCAGGAGATCCTCGACACGTGGCTCGCCTTCGAGGAGGACCGCGTACGCGGCGTGGCCGGGGCCCCCGGCGGGCTGACCCGCGAGGAGCTGTGGCGGGCCGCGACCACGCTCGCGCTGCGGCTGTGGGAGACCGGCGAGACCTACCTGCGGCCGGCGGAGCTGGCCGAGGCCGCCGACACGCTCACCGGCCTGGCCGCCGACGCGCAGACCCGCGTGCCGTACGGACCGGGTGCGGACCCGGGATCCTCCCGCCCGCCGGACGCGGACGGCGCCGGGACCGCGGGAGGGCAGGCGGTCACGCGGCTGACGCCCGAGCAGGCCGTGCACGCCGTCGGAGCCGGCAGCCTGCTGGTGCGCACGGACGAGGGGTTGTTCGGGTTCATCCACGCCTCGGTCGTGGAATGGCTGGTGGCCCGGCACCTCGCGGACTCGCTCGGCGCCGGCCACGCGGGGGGCCTGGGCCTGCGGCCGCTGTCGGCGCTGGCCGTCGACTTCCTGTGCGACCTGGCCGACGCCTCGCGGCTGCAGGCGTGGGCGGCCCGCACGCTCGCCTCCCCCGGCGCGGGCGACGTGGCGCGGGCCAACGCCATCAAGGTGACCACCCGGCTGCGCACCTCGGCCAGGACCGACCTGCGCGGAGCACGGCTCAGCGGCGAGGACCTGTCGTACCGGGAACTGCAGGGCGTGGACCTCACCGGCGCCGACCTGACCGACGCCCGGCTCGTCGGGGCCGACCTGTCCCACGCCGTGCTGCGGGACGCCCGGCTGGCCGGGGCTCGCCTCGACGAGGCCGTCCTCGTCGGCGCCGACCTGCGCGGGGCCGATTTCACCCGGGCCCGGCTCGCCCGCGCCGACCTGCGGGACGCCGCCGTCGAGGGCAGCCGCTGGGACCGGGCCGCGCTCATCGACGTGACCGGCGTCCCCCGGGGAGCGCCGGAGCTGCGCGGCGCCGCCGTCGCGCCCGGCGGCCCCGGTGCCGCCGGCGGCCGGGTCGGCGCCGAGCCGGCCCCCGCCGTCGTCGGCGTGCCGTACGGCTACCACTTCGAGAGCAGCCGCCTGCCCGAACCGGTCGCCTACCGCCCAGACGGCGGCGTGCTCGCCCTGGGCGGGGAGGACGGCGGCGTCCTGATCTGCGACAGCGTCACCGGGTCCGTCCTGCGCACGCTGCAGGGCCACCGGGGCCGCGTCTACAAGGTCGCCTACGGCGAGGCCGGGCTGGTGACCGGTGCGAGCGACGGAACCGTCCGGGTGTGGGATCCGGCCACCGGCGAGCCGTCGCACGTCCTGCGCGCTCATGCCGAGGGAGTGTGGCCCGTCGTCACCTCCGGCGACCTCGTCGCGGCCGGCGGCGCGGACGGGATCATGCGGGTCTGGAGGTCCGGGGAGCCGGAGTGGGAGCTGCCGGGCCACACCGCCCCGATCTACACGGCCGTGTTCCTGCCGGGACTGCTGGTGACCGGCGACAGCGCGGGGGCGATCCGCGTGTGGGACCTCGCCACCGGGCGGGTGCGGCACCACCTGCACGGCCACAGCGGGGCCGTCTACCGCCTGGCCCCCAGCCCCGACGGCACCCGCCTGGCCGCCGGGGACGGCCAGGGCGTGCTGCGCATCTGGGACCCCCGCACCGGCGCCGCGCTGCACGAGCTGACCGGTCATCCCGGACGGATCTACACCCTCGCCTTCCATCCGGAGGGCCGGCTGCTCGCCTCCGGCGACACCGAGGGAGCCGTACGGCTCTGGGACCCGGTCACCGGCTCGGCGGCCGGCAGCCTGCCCGGGCACCGCGGCGCGGTCTACCAGGTGCTGTTCGATCCCACCGGCGACCTGCTGGCGACCGGTGACAGCGACGGGGTCGTCCGGCTCTGGGACCACCGCACCGGCCAGTCGCGGGCCGAGCTGACCGGGCACCGGGGATCGGTGTGGCCGTTCGCGTTCCGCCCGGACGGCCGGCAGCTCGCGACCGGCAGCAACGACGGCACCGCCCGGCTGTGGGACCCCCACACCGGCCAGTGTGTCCAGACGCTGCGCGGCCACGGCCGCCGCGTCACGTCCGTGCGGTTCTCCGCCGACGGCGGCATGCTCGCCGCCTGCGGCAACGACGGTTACGTACGGCTGTGGGACCCGGTCACGGGCCGCCGCCTGCGCTCGCTCACCGGGACGGCCGACCGGCTGGTGTCGGCCGTCTTCAGCCCGGCCGGGCCGCTGCGCGCCACCGCGAGCAACGACGGCGGCGTCTACCTGTGGAACCCGGTCGCCGGGACGTACGAGCGCGAGCTCAACGTGGAGACCGACCATGTGTGGGCGGAGGCGTTCAGCCCCGACGGGCAACTGCTGGCCACCGCGAACGACGACGACAGCGTCCGGCTGTGGTACCGCCCCTCCGGCCGCCAGGTCGCCAACCTCAGCGGGCACCGGGGACGGGTCAGGTCGATCGCGTTCGGTCCCGACGGCCGGCTCGTGGCCACCGGCTGTGACGACCGCAAGGTCCGGCTGTGGGACGTGCCTACCGGTCGATGGGTGGCGACGCTGAGCGGGCACGACGACCGGGTGTACGCGGTGGCCTTCTCCCCGTCGGGCGACCTGCTGGCGAGCGCGAGCAACGACGGCACCGCCCGCCTGTGGGACCCGGCCTCCGGCGAGTGCCTGCGTGCGCTCGACGGGGGCGGGCGGCTGTGGACGGCGGCGTTCAGCCCTTCGGGCGACCTGCTCGCCACCGCCGGGGACGACCTCGCCGTCCACCTGTGGGACCCGGCCTCCGGCGCGCGCGTCGGGTCCCTCGCCGGGCACGGCCGCCGGGTCTGGTCGGTCGCCTTCCACCCCTCCGGCGACCTGCTCGCCAGCGCCGGGGACGACGGCGTGGTGATCGTGTGGGACGTCGCCCGCCGCGAACGCCGCGCCACCCTGCTCGGCCTGTCGGAGGGCTGGGCCGCGTTCTCGCCCGGCGGGCTGTACAAGCTGGAGGGCGACGTGACGGGCCAGTTCTGGTACGTGATCGGCATGTGCCGGTTCGAACCCGGCGAGCTGGACGAGTACCTGCCCGAGGTCAGGCGTCTGGCCCTGGACGAGCCGTTCTAGGAAGGGTCCGGAGCCCGGAGACGACCATGTGCGCCAGCAGGGCGTGGCTCTCGTCGAGGTCCTCGCCCAGTTGGAAGGCGCCCGCCGCCTCCAGGACGGCGAAGCCGTGCATGGCGGCGCGCAGGCAGCGGACCGCGTGGATCGCGGCCGAGCCCTCCAGCCCGTACGCCCGCAGCGCGGCGAGGATGATGCCGATCAGCCGGTCCCCCGCCTCGGCCGTCTCCGGCCGAGGCGACTGGATCAGGGCCGAGTAACGGTGCGGGTGCCGGGCGGCGTAGGAGCGCCAGCCGTCCATCAGGGCGCGCAGCGCCTCGTCGCCGGACCGGCCGAGCACCGCCTCGCTCGCGACCTCCGTCAGCTCGCCCAGCACCCGCCCGGAGACGAGGACCCGCAACTCGGCGAGGTTGCGCACGTGTTTGTAGAGCGAGGGGGTGGCGACCCCCGCGCGCCCGGCGACCGCGGACAGGGTGAGCGCGTCGGGGCCCTCCTCGTCCACGATCCGCAGCGCGAGGTCGACGACGGCGTCCGGGGACAGCGGCGCCCTAGCCACGGGCCCGCTCTCCGAGGAAGGCGAGCATCGCGGCGGCGACCTCGTCGGGGTGCTGCGCGTGCGGGTAGTGCCCGGCGCCCTCGATCACCACCACTTTCCCGAGCCCGGCCGGCATGCCGGCGACGATCCCGTCCGCCTCGGCGCGGGGGTCGGCCCAGTCGGGGTCGCGGGTGCCCATCACCACCAGGGCCGGGCACCGGATGCCGTCGAGGTGCGCGCCGGCGTCCCCGGGCGCGGACGCCCCCATGGCGCTGACCACGGCCATGCGGCCGGGCCTGCGCAGGTCCTTGTCCAAGGCGGCCAGATAGTCCGTCCAGTCGGCCGGCTTGACGCCCGGGTAGGCGTGGTCGAGGTAGCTCTTCCAGAGCCCGACGCTGCGAAGGAGCGCCACGCCCATGAGCCGCGTCATGCCCGTGCGGTAGCGGCCGTTGCGCAGCAGGGCGCCCAGGTCGGGCTTCTGCGGCCGGGTGAACGGGGCGATCTCCAGCAGGGCGGTGACCAGTTCGGGCCGCCGCGCCGCCGCGATCGTGGCCGATCCCCCGGCGAAGGAGTGCCCCACGACGACGGCGGGCCCGCCCAGGTGCTCGATCAGGGCGACGATGTCGTTCGCGGTGTCGGTGCGGGTGTAGGAGTCCCAGCCGAGGCTCGACTCGCCGTGCCCACGCAGGTCGGTGGTCGCCACGCGATACCCGGCGGCGGTCAGCACCGGGGCGAGGAATCGGTAGGTGTTCCGGGTGATCCCCATGCCGGGGACCAGCACGACCAGCGGGCCCTCCCCGGTCACGTCGTACGCGATCTCGCCGCCGTCGATCTTCAGGAACTCCGTCATGCCGCCCTCCAGGCTCAAGTGCATAGCCCAAAGGCTAATGCCATTAGCCGACGACCGTCAAGGTCGAGGCGGCGACGATCCGGGCCGGCGCCTTTACGTTGTAGATTCGTGGGGCTTCAGTTCTCCGCGGAGACCCGGGCGCTCAGGTCCTGCCAGACCTTGTCGACCCGGGCGTCGAGCTCCTCCAGGGAACCCTCGTTGCCGACGACGATGTCGGCGATCCTCAGCCGGTCCTCCCGGGAGGCCTGAGCGGCGATCCGGGCACGGGCGTCCGCCTCCGGCATGCCGCGGAAACGCCGCAGGCGGTCCAGCCGGACCTCGTCCGGCGTGTCCACCACGACGACCACGTCGTACAGGGGGGCCAGGTTGTTCTCCGCGAGCAACGGCACGTCGTAGACGACGACGGCGTCGTCCGGGGCCTCCCGCTGGAGCTGCTGGGTGCGCTCGCCCACCTTCGGGTGGACGATCCCGTTGAGGACCTTCAGCTTCTCCGCGTCGGCGAAGACGATGGCGCCGAGCCGCTCCCGGTCGAGCGTGCCGTCGGGGCGGAGCACGTCCTCGCCGAACGCCTCGACGATCTCCGCGAGCCCGGGGGTGCCCGGCTCCACGACCTCCCTGGCGATCTTGTCCGCGTCGATGACGACGGCGCCGCGGGCCGCGAGCCGGCGCGACACCTCGCTCTTGCCCGAACCTATGCCGCCCGTGAGGCCAACCTTCAGCACGTGCCGCAGCCTATCGGGCGGTTCGCGGTATGCCCGACTCGGTCATGCGGGGGTCACCGCGGCGACGGGCACGCTGTCATCGGTGCGCGGGCCGCTCCCCCGGCGTACGCTTCACGGCCGGCCACACGACCGCCGCCGTGTACGCGCACAACACGGCGAAGCCCGCCCAGCCGGGGAGCGGGAAGTAGCCGGCCGACGGCGCGTAGTGGGCGACCACCTGCGGATATTCCACCGCCGTCTGCTGGACGGCGAAGCCCGCGGCCGGGGTGAGCCGCAGCAGCCATCGCGACACGTCATCGGGCAGGAACGGGAACGCGGTCACCACATAGGGCACGGCGACGAGCGACAGCGTGAGGGCGATCGCCGCCCGGCCGCGCCGCAGCAGAACGCCCAGCCCGTACGCCAGGACGGCGCAGAGGGCGAGCACCACCGCGGTCCCGGCGACGACCCGGACGCCGGTCAGCGCGGAGACCGGCTGCACGGGGACGCCGTTGCCGCCGAGGATCGCGACGCCGGCCGGCAGGACCACACCGACGGCGGCGAGCCCGGCCGCGAAGGTCGCGGCGCCGACCACCACGGCTCGGGCGGTCAGGACCCGGCGAGACACCGCCGTGTCCGGCCGGGCGCCGAACCTGGCGGCCAGGACGATGACGACGATCAGCATGATCACCAAACCGGGCAACGTCCGCTCGACGGCGACGGCGCCCTCGCTCCCGATCGGGCCGATGTCGCCGGTCCCGCTCACGGTGACGACGCCGTCCCTCTCGACCGCACCGGAGGCGTTGTGATACTTCTCCCAGTCGGTCTGGTTCATCTCGCCGACCGCCTCGCCGCGCCACGGGCCGGCGGACCCGCCCACCACCGTGACGTGGTCGAAGACGCCGGTGGCCTGCGTGAAGCGGCTCTCCTCGACCGCCCCGCCGAGCCCGACCTCTCGTAGCGTGAGGTCGCCGGGGGACGTGGCGAACAGCCCGGCCTGCGCCGTCGCCGGGAGACCGGCCAGTGTCACCGTTCCCACGGTGTGCCAGCGCCGGCCGTCGGCCGACTCGGAACCGGTGACGGTGTCGCCGGACCGCGTCAGGCGCAACCAGCGCGGGAACCGCGGCACGAGGGCGGCCTCGCCCGCGGCGATGTCGTGCCGGTAGTCGTACTGCATCCGCACGCCGTGCCCGCCGGTCATCATGAGCGCCGCGTAGGAGGAGCCCTGCCGGACGCCGTCCTTGATGATGATCCCGGCCTTCGCCCACGGCACCAGGCCCGTGACGATCCGGTCATGGTGGGGCGGTGGATAGGTGATCGTGCCGGTCATCGAGGTCATCCGGACGGTGATGACGCCCTCCCGGCCGAGGTCGCGGTGCAGGAACCAGAACCGGTCGCCGACGTTCGAGCCGTCCGCGGCGGCCGGATCGGCCGGGCACGGCCCTTGGCAGGACACTCTGTTTCCGGCGGCGGACAGCAGGCCGGCGGCGATCACGACGAGGGCCGACGCGGCCAGGGCGATCAGCCGGGCGGGGCGGCGGAAGGCCGCCCACTCCCGGTGGAGGAGTTCTCTGGTGAGCATGCCGCCGTTCTACGGGTGCGGGCCTGATACCGCCCGAACCGTCCCTGTCACCCCGTTGTTAGGTCCGGCCCGGCATGCTGGAGGCGTGATCAGGTTGCGCAACGGGACCGTGGGCCTCCGGTTCACGATCCTGTACGCCGGGGTGTTTCTCGTCTCCGGAATCGGACTGCTGTCGCTCACCTTCCTGCTCGCCGGCGGGGGAAGACACAGCGTCCCCGTCGGCCCGCTGCCCCCGTCCGCGGCCGGCCTGGACGAGCTGCACCAGCGCGTTGGCCTTCTGCGGGAGCAACTGGCCGAGGTGCACGCGCAGCACTCCCGGCAGTTGCTGGTCGGTTCCCTGCTCGCGCTGATCGTGATGGCGGTCGTGTCCGTGCTGGCCGGCCGGGCGCTCGCCCGCCGGGTGCTGCGCCCGCTGCGGATGATCAGCGCGGCGACCCGGCGCATCACGGCCGACAACCTGGACCGGCGGCTGGGCGTCAGCGGCCCGTCGGACGAGGTGAAGGACCTCGCCGACACCATCGACGCCCTGCTGGGGCGGCTGGAGGCGTCGTTCGCCGCCCAGCGCCGGTTCGTCGCCAACGCCTCGCACGAGTTGCGGACCCCGTTGGCGACCATGCGCGCGTCGCTGGACGTCGCCGTGGCCAAGCCCGGCGCGGCGCGGCAGACGCTCGTCCTGGGCGACCGGCTGCGTGCGCAGCTGGACCGGGTGGATGAACTGCTCGACGGCTTCCTCGTGCTGGCGAGGGCCCAGCACGGCGCGATGACAGACGCGATGACAGGCGCGATGACAGGCGCGATGACCGGGCCCGCCGACGTCGATCTGGCTCGGCCGGCCGCGCGGGCGATCGCCGATCGCGCCACCCGGATCGCGGCGAAGCGGCTCGGCGTGACCCAGGATCTGCGGGCAGGCGCGGTCACCCGGGGCGACGCCGCGCTGCTCGCCCGCCTGGTGGAGAACGTGGTCGACAACGCCGTGACGCACAACGAGGACGGCGGCTGGATCCGGCTCGAGACCTTCCGGGAGGACGCCGAGGTCCGGCTCGTCGTGGAGACCGGGGGGCGCGTCCTCGACCAGCGGGATGTGGACCGGCTCGCACAGCCCTTCGAGCGGCTCGGCGCGGATCGCACCGGCTCCGAGAACGGCTCCGGCCTCGGGCTGTCCATCGTCGCGGCGATCGCGGCCGCGCACGGCGGGCGGCTCGAACTGCTC
>NZ_JBFAOO010000087.1:0-31300 GCF_040675265.1 Microbispora sp. NPDC049633 | reverse complement strand
GCGCTTCGGGTTGAAGTACAGGTTCTCCAGCAACGCCTGCGCCGACTCCTTGGTCGGCGGCTCACCCGGACGCAGCTTGCGGTAGATGTCCAGCAGCGCATCGTCCTGGCCGGAGGTGTGGTCCTTCTCCAGGGTCGCCCGCATCGACTCGTACTGGCCGAAACGCTCCAGGATCTGGTCGTTGGTCCAGCCGAGCGCCTTCAGCAGCACGGTGACCGGCTGCTTGCGCTTGCGGTCGACGCGCACGCCGACGCTGTCCCGCTTGTCGATCTCGAACTCCAGCCAGGCACCCCTGGAGGGGATGACCTTGCACCCGTAGAGGTCCTTGTCGGAGGTCTTGTCGGGATTCCGCTCGAAGTACACCCCGGGCGACCGGACGAGCTGGGAGACCACGACACGCTCGGTGCCGTTGACGATGAACGTGCCCTTCGACGTCATGAGCGGGAAGTCGCCCATGAACACCGTCTGGCTCTTGATCTCACCTGTGGTGTTGTTGATGAACTCCGCCGTGACGAACATCGGGGCGGAGTAGGTCATGTCCTTGTCTTTGCACTCATCGACTGAGTACTTGGGCGGCTCGAACCTGTGGTCCCGGAACGACAGGGACATGGTTCCGGAGAAGTCCTCGATGGGACTGATCTCCTCGAAGATCTCTTCGAGACCTGATTGGGGCGGAATGTCCTTGCGCCCGGCCTGGCGAGCCGCCTCGACCCGGCCCTTCCATCTCTCGTTCCCCACCAGCCAGTCGAAGGACTCGGTCTGCAGGGCGAGGAGGTCGGGCACTTCGAGCGGCTCCCGGATGCGCGAGAAGGAGACGCGGCGGGGACCGGCGGGTACGGCGGAGGCGTTGCGCGAGGCTGCCAACAGATGTCCTTCCGGGGGATGGCGGACTGACGACACGCGCGCCGAACGACATCACAGCCGAAACGAAGGAGTGGGATGCCGAGGGCGAGCACGATGGAAGGGCAGCATAAACCAAAAGGCAAACGAAAGTCCATCAATATCGAGCCAGTCAACCTCTATCCCGCAATCAGAATTCCACGCCGGTGAGGAATTCGTCAAGCCGCACTCGTGATTTCGCTCGCGATCGAATCCGCCGTCTCGACGCCGCCCCGGCATCGGCGCTCAGGGCGCCGTCGAGGCGCTGCGCCGGATCGAGGGCGACGGCCAGGCTCGCACCGGCTCGAAGCTGTGCAGGCGAATGAGCCCATGGCGCCCTTCAGCTCTGCGGCCGTCGGCGGCCGGCCCACCGGCGTCGCGGCCGGGTTCCGAAGTGCCCCACGACAACTGGGCGGGCCGACGAGGATGAGCTCGCCGACCCGCCCAGGCAGCGGAAATGCACCGTGGCCGGTTAGGTTAGGCGCAGTTGATCGCGGTGTAGGAGGGGTTGTAGGTCGAGGTGACCTGCCGGCCATCGATCGTCGCGGTCGCCGTCACGGTCGCACTGCCCGTGGCGATCTGCCCGGCCCTGGTGCTGAAGGACTGGTAGGCCTGCTTGCCTTGGGCGACGTCGGCCACGGCCTTCGAACCGTATGGGGTGGTCAGCGTCACGTTCGCCGGCACGGCGGCGTTGTTGACCGCGGTCACGGCCACGTACGCCGTGGTGCCCACGCAGCGGGCGGTGGCGGTCACGGTCAGCGCGAGCTCCGGAGCGGCCGGCACCGTGAATGACGCCGCAGCTTCCGACGCCTTCAGGTAGTCGAAGCCGAGGTACTCGGCCTTGACCGTCCGGGTGCCGGCAGGCAGACCCGCCGGCAGCGTGACCGTGGCCGCGCCGTCCTCCAGGTAGGCGAGCTTCGACCACGAGCCGACGCTGAACCGCACCTGACCGCCGGTCTCGAAACCGTCGGCCGCCTTGACCGTGGCGGTGGCCGTGGTCGTCTCGGCCCCGCTCGCGTACGGCTCGACAGCCACCTCAGCGGTGGTCGTGACGTCGCTGTTCGGGATCTTGCGGATGTCGTTCCACTCGCGGAGGGTGATCGGGGTCACGGTGCCGTGACGCGGACGGGCGACGCCCGCGTTGGTCATCGTGATCGCCTTGGCGTTCCAGGTCGGAGCCTCGATGTCGGCGTGGCACGCGGCCTGGTATCCACCACCGTTCGTGTACCGGTCACCCCAGAGGTAGAACTGGCCGGGGCAGGAGGTGTCACCAGGGTTGGCCTTGAAGATGATCGGCCCCTCGTATCCCTGGTTGGCGACCCACGTCGTGCGCCCCAGAGCCGGAGCGACCAACGTCCAGTTGTTGATGTTGCTGTCCAGGAAGTCGGTGTGCTTCTCCGAGAAGATGTCCGAGCCCTGGTTGCCGGCCTCGTTCTTGGTCACGCGGTAGTAGTGGTCACCGACCCGGATCGCGGTCGTGTCGATCCGCGACAGAGGGGCCGGGTTCTGCCAGACCTTGGGAGCGGAGAACGTCTGGAAGTCGCGCGTCGTGGCGTACCACATCTGCGCGTTGCCCTGACCGGTGCGGTTCACGGGGTCGTTCCACAGCGACTGTGCCCAGAACACGACGTAGGCGCCGATCTCCTCGACCCACAGCGACTCGGGTGCGAAGGCGTTGCCCGCGTTGTCGGGCGCGACTTTCACGTGCCGCTGTGGAGTCCAATGCACGAGGTCGTGCGACTCGAACACCTCGATGTACTGGGTGTCGTTGATGGCGTATCCGCCCTGGTCGTACCAGTTCAGGTCGGTGGCGATCATGTAGAACGTGTCGCCGTCGGGTGAGCGGACGATGTGCGGGTCACGAAGGCCCTGGTCGCCCAGCTGGGAGATGAGCGACGGCCGGCCTCCGGTCAGACCGGTCCAGTCCAGAGCGGTGTTTCCGTTGGACGTCGCGAACATGATCTGCTCGCCGTCGGCGATCCCCTCGCCCTTGAAGTACCCCAGGAAGTACCGCTCGTACTCCTCGGAACGGGGCTTGGCGGTGATGGTCACCGGGAACGACTTCGTCTTCGAGGCCGAGCCCTTGGTGATGGTCGCCGTCAGGACGGCCTCGACATCCGCACGGCCGAAGGCCGGGCGGGTCACCTCACCCTTCGGGGTGACGAGTTCGGTGCTCGACTTCCAGGTGATCGTGGATCCGAACTCGCCGGTTGCCGGAAGGTCGATGTTTCCGCGCACGTCGTCGGTGGCGTACAGGGACAGGTCGAACGTGTCCCGGTCGACCGCCTGCGCGTCGTCGAACTCGGCCTTCACCACGACGGGGATCTCCCGTGTGGTGACCTCCTGGGCGCCCTTGCGGACGGTCGCCGTGAGCGTGGCCTTCGCGTCGGGCTGCCCCTTCGCGGGTCGGGTGATCTTGCCGGTCACCGCGACCTTGCGTGCGCTGGGGAGGGCCGGCGGGGTGTAGACCTCGACGACCGACGGGTCCGAACTCGTCCACGTGATGGCCGAGCCCGCCACTGAGCCCACCTTGGGCAGAACGATGTCGTGCACGATCGCGCTGGTCAGGCCGAGGTCGATGGCGGCGGCGTCGGCGCGGACGCCGTCGGAGACGGTCTTCTTCGCCAGGGCGAGTGTCTCGTCGAGGCTCACTGCCCGGTCGTAGACCCGGAAGTCCCGGAGCGTTCCGCGGAATGAGTAGTGGCCCGACGTCTGCGAGCGAGCGAGGAAGTTGCAGTTGGTCCCCGCGGCGTTCACCGACGGCGGCGTGGTCAGGTTCGTCGACGTCGCGTGCAGCACGCCGTCGAGGTAAAGCGTGCCGGTCCAGCTCGTGCCGTTCGCGTTCAGTGACTGGGTGTAGGTGACGTGCGTCCACGCCCCCTCGGGCATGCGGACCCGGTTCTGCTGGAGGTTCGCCGAACCCACCGCGACGCGGAACCGCTGGGTGTTCGACGCGAAGATGGAGCCCTGGGCGCCGGTGTCGACGTCGCACGAGCCGGACTTCGCGCCGAAGCTCCACATCTGGTGCTCGCCGACGTTCGCCGGGTCGATCCACACGTCATAGTCGACGGTGAGGTTCGACATGCCGGCGGTGAGATTGTTCGGCAGCGCCACGTACGCACCGTCGAGGGCGCTTTCGTAGGAGTCGGGGTTGAACCTGACTCCATCGCCGGTCAAGGTCGCCTTCTCCGGATGCACGAGCATGGCGTTCGCCGCCGAGCCCGCGCTACCCGAGTTGACCAGCGTCGTCCCACCGGTCTCGTCGAGGGCGAAGTGGTGCACCAGGCCCTCGTTCAGCGTCTCCTCGGCAGCCTGCGAGGGCGTCGCCGCGAACGTGACCGAGATAAGCGCACCCAGTGCCAGGCCCGCGACACCTCTACCCTTGCGACTCAGCCTGTGACGCGACCTTTGCTGTCGCATTCTCAATTGATCCTCCTCGATCCGCTCGCTGTGGACACGTGGGGCACGGCCCGGTCAGGGGCGGGGCCGGACCCACGCGCGGGACAGGCGAAGCCCGACAGGGTGGTCAGCGTGTCGGCAAGGCCCGGCAGAATCAGGCCTCGTTGAGCGCTCGGACGAGACGAGGGCAGCACAGACAAAGGTTCACCTCGCTGTGAGATGTGGGGGGACGGCGTGAACTGGGGTGGATGTGGCTATATGTCGCAGGTGTCCGGGTCTTGAATGCAGACCTTAACCTTCAGCCTCAGTGAAAGATAGCGCTAACATGAGTAAACTTTGTCAGAGGGCCGATGAAAGCTACGTGAGGCCTGGATAAAGCTCGCACCCGATGCTGGTTGCCGGCTTCCTGCTGCTCACCGCATAACCGCTTGAGCCGACGCGGCCGGCTGGAGCGACGAGTGGAGCGGCCGTCTGGGCGTGGCCTCGGAGACCGCGACCTCGGCCTCGCCGGACCGCGAAGTACGCCTCGCCCGGGAATCCGGGGATGGGGTCGCCGACAACAAGCCCGGCGCTTCCCTGCTCGTACGCCAGGTCACCTTGGCCTGGCCGCCACCGGGCACGTTGGCAATGACACCCGAAAACGGACTCTGACCCTGATTTCGCGCGTTGACCCGCCTCACTCGGCGAGGAGGACGCGTTCGCGTCCGTACCCGCCCGTTATCCCATTGAAGGGGTTGCCGTTCCAGGGCGTGACTTGAGGAGGGCCGTGGGGAAACCGTCTGATTCCGATTCCGACACCCCGAGAAGACACCACAGCGCGGTACTGGATGAACCCTCCAGGCCGGTGGCGCGTCCCTTGGACATGCAGAGATCGCGTTTGATCATCATCGCTGTGCTCGCGTCGTTGTGCGCCTGCGGCCAGTCTGGTGCTGGTCCGGTACTCACTGTGGCCGGGACCGAGACGATCGTGTTGCCGCGGGCCGACCAGCCGAAAGTGCATCGGCCCACCTTGGAGCGGCTCAAGCGAGAGGCGGCGTCGTCGGGCCGGCCCTTGGAGGAGGTCGTCAAGCGGTACGCGACCCGGGTGGCTGCTACCTCGTCGCCCAAGCCGACGGACTTCGAGGGTTACGACCCTGCGGTGACCGATCCGGACGTGGTGATCGACGGCATTCCCTACGCCGAGCTGGCCGATCTCGGGGCCATCGCCGAATCGGAGGGCATCTCCTACGAGGAGGCCATCGACCGCTTCGGCTCACAGTCGGCCGACAGCCGGGTGATCGACAGTCTTGCTGCGGAGTTCCCCGAGGAGATCTCCGGCGTCCGATACGTCGACGACCAGCGGGGGCTGCGCGTCGGCTTCAAGGGCGCCATCCCGACTCGCGCGATCGAGCTGGCCAGAACCCTCCCCATGGAGGTCACCCTCATCGGAGGCAAGGGATTCTCGGCCGCGGAGCTCCGACGGGCCCAGGACACGGTCGTCTCCTGGCTCCGATCCCGTCCTGAGGTGGCCACGCTGATGGCGCACCCGGATGACGAGACCGGCCACGTCACGGTCACAGTTCAGCCGAAGGTGATGCCGGACGACGCGGAGGAGTTCAAGCGTGGGCTTCACCTCCCGCAGCCGGACAATCCGCGCATCACCGTCGAGGTCACGCTCTCCGCCGAATCGATCGCCGTTCGCCCGCAGTGAGAGTCACCGAAGCCCTTGACGATGGATGCGAGACCTGCGCGGAGCCACTCCCCGCCGGGCAGGATGAGCGAACCTCACCCGCGGGCTCATGCCGTCTCCTCCCCTGCGGTGATCAGCGCATGGAGGCGCCGGGCCTGTTTGACGAAGGCGCTGCCGCCGGTCCGCTGCGCGACCGCGGCCAGCCGTGGGATCCATAGGCGGACGCCGGTGAGGGAGGCGGCGGTCGGGGCGACGATGAGCAGGTCGGTCGTGCCGGTGCGGGGTCGCTCCCCCGCTTCGGGGAGGAGCTCGGTGAGCATGCGTGCGACGGCGTCCCAGACCTGGGCATGCGCACCGGCCGCAAGGGCGTCCGCGAGCGCGGTGACAGCGCGGCCGAGCCTGGCCATGTCCGCCGCCACGAGCACGGACAGGAATCCTCCGAGGTCGCCACCGTTCAGGTCGCCGTGGGCGGCGTGGACCAGCAGCGCGTCGACCGCGATGCCCCGCGCGCCGTCGTCCTCACAGGCAAGGCCGTGGGCGAGTGCGGCGGCGGTCACCGCGCCGAGCGGCCCCTGGCCGCAGGCCAGCCGGTACAGCGGTGCCAGGTCGGCCCGGCGGGATCTGATCAGCGGGGGCAGTCGCGGCAGGATCCAGGCGGTGATCACCTCCCGGTGGGACGGCATGAGCAGGGGCCACCAGCCAATCGTCTGGGAGGCGGTGTTCACCGCATTCGGGGCGGGTCAGCCAATATGAGACTTCGACCGCGTCGTCGAAACAGGCCGCGCCGGCCACACGCAGCGCGGGCGCCTGCGGGTCATGCGGCGGGCCGTCCCACCAGCCTCTCCCGAACCCGCCCTGTGCGGCGAACGTCCGCAGGCGCCCGGCCAGCGCGCGCCTTGCCTCGTCATCCGCGCGCTCGAGTAGATCGGCGGCGCCTTCCGCATCCGCGGCCCTGATGCGGCCCGGCAACTCGCCCGGCGGCCCGGCCCGCTTCACGATCGCGGCCCAGAAGCTCACCGGCTCACCTGCTGCTGAAGACGGCGGGCCTCCTGGACCAGCCGGCTGGATCCCCCGCGCGCCGCCACCTCGGCCAGCCCGGGAATCCCGGCACGTTCCCCGCTGAGGGTGGCTGCCTTGACCGCGACCGCGAGCAACTCCCCCAGCCCGGCACGGGGCTTGTCCCCTGTGCGCGGAAGCAGGGGCGGCAGTGCCATGAGGAGCGTGCGCCACACAGCCGTGTGCGCGCCCGCCGCGGTCGCCTCGTCCAGGGCGGCGGTGATCCGGTTGAGCTTGACCAGATCGGCGTCGACCAGCCGCGCGACGGCCTGGCCGAGATCGGCGGCGGGCAGCTGCCCGCGCGCCGTCAGGGTGACGAGGGCGTCGACGGCCGCGCTCCGCTGTGCGGGGTGCTTGTTCCCCATTCCGACGGCGAGCGCGCTCGCGGTGGCCGCTCCGACCGGGCCGTCACCGTGAACGAGCGCCGCGAGGACCTCGCCCCCGCCGCCAGAGCTGTCGATGTCGAGGGTCAGGGTCTCCAGCAGGTGGGCGGCGACGACCTCCCTGTGGGAGGGCATGACGGCCGGCCACCACACCGTCTCCCCCGCGCCGTACAGGCCCGTCGCCGGCCCCGTGCAGAGTTCGGCGACGGGCTCGGGAACACCGGCCGGCGGCGCGATCCGGACGTGCATCTCCCGCACGCTGATGTAGTGGTCCGGGCTGGTGTTCCAGTGCGCGTACGGCCGCTGCGCCGTCTCGATGCCGACGGTCACCTCGGGGTCGGGCAGCCCACCCCGCCGCAGCCAATCCGCCAGCGTGCGACCCGCCCGCGAGGTCAGCCCTTCGGCTCGTACGGCGGCCCTCGGGTCGATCTCGCGCGGCAGCCGCAGCAGCGCCTGGTGGAAGTCGGCCTGAAGCGGCTCGGCACCCTCCATCCGCTCCAGCCGCTCCATCCGCTCGATCAGCGTCTCCGCGTCGACATGGCCGGTGGGGGACGTCGGTGCGGCCAGCAGCACCGGCACGCTGCGGCCCGCCTCCAGCATCTCCATGACTTCCCGCAGCCGGCGCTGCACCAGCAACTGGATCGGCGAGTCATAGTCAGGCCGGCCACGCCTGTAGTCCGCCAGCAGAGCCGACAGCTTCCTGCTGTCGGCGGGCGCGACGACCGCCAGCGCGCAACGGCTCATCAGCGCGTGCGTGCTCCGATCGAAGCCGCTCATGCCGTACACGTAAACGGTCGGGTCGAACGGCTGCCGCCAGCGCTTGTGCCACCACGGCCGCAGCGCCTGTGCCACGGCGTCCCGGTCGCGGTGGGTCAGCTCGACCAGCGCGGCGAGTATGCGCTCGAACCGCGGCGGCCCGTCCGGCCACCGCAGCGCCTCCAGTTCCCAGGCCAGGTCCTCCGACGAGGTGAGCAGGGGCGGCAGGGCGGGCAGCGGGTTCACCGCCAGGGTGGCCGGGGTTACCGTCGGCGGCTCGGCGGCCTCCACCGCACCGGCGACCGCCGCGATCTTCTCGCGCAGGTCGGCGGGAAGCCGGCAGGCCGCCGTACGGACCATGTCCAGGGCCGGGCGGGAGGCGTGCGGAGCGAACTTGACCGCCAGCCGCACAGCCCGGTCCCGCAGCGCGGGAGTGTCCTGGCCGAACACGGCCGCCAGCGCCGGCAGCACACCGTCGGCCCTGGACGGCGCCGCGCCGGCGATCCAGCGCAACGCGGCCGTGACGTACTTCTTCTCCGGCCGGAACGCCAGCGCCGCGACCGCCTCGGCGAACGGCTCGTCACCCAGCAGGCCCGCCTCGTCGAGCCGGCCCAGCTCCTCCAGCGCGAGCTGGACGAACGGCGACGCGGCCGACGGCAGCAGCCGGACGAACTCGACGGCGGGAATCTCCCCCGGCTCGGGCCGCAGACCACGCCACAGGGTCACGAACGGGGCGATCTCGCCAGCCTCCCCGCCCGCCAGGAACCGTTCCACACACCCGCTGACGAGCACCTGCCGCGGCACCCGGCCCTGCCCCGCGAGCGTGACCAGCGCGGCCACGACACCCCTGTCGTCGTTCCATCCGACGTCCCAGGTCAACGCCTGGGCGGCGCCTCCGGCGCGGAACGCCCGGGGCAGCAGGTGCCCGAGCAGCGCATCCCCGGCGAGCGCGTCGGGCGTGCCCTGGTTCATCCAGTGCCGCCTGACCAGCCGCCACAACCATCCGGCGGTGAACGCGTCGTTGTCCGGTGGCTCGATGCCGGTCTCCAGCACCAGGCCCGCGGCCAGATCCCATCCCGGCACACCGTTTGCCATCAGCCCTGACGCGGACCCCGACGGCGGCCGCAACCGCTGCACCAGGCGAACGGCCAGATCCTCACGCCATGCGGCCGGCCGGTCCCCGATCAGGGCCAGGATCCGGGCGGCGTCGGCCTCGGGCTCGCGCACCCAGCGCAGGTCCCGCCGGTTCAGCCACGCCGCGACCTGCGCGGCCCCCCTCAGGCAGGCCGCCCCCGCGATTCGGAACGCGTCCGTCCGGTCCTGCACCCAGCGCTGGCCCTCCCACCCCTTGGCCAGCCGCTCGGACAGATATCCGGGCAGCCGATCGGCGACCGCCCGCCGGCCGTGCTCGTCGAGCGTCACCAGGAACGGCGCCAGCTTCCCGGCGTCGCCCGCGTCGATGCGGGCGGTCACCTCCGTCCAGGGACTCATCGCGTGCCGTCCTTCGGGTCCGTCTGGGCCTGGTCGCGCACCTGCTGGGCCGCCAGCACGTGCTTGCACGGGCCGCGGCTGCCCCGGAAGTCGGCGTACCAGGGGCACGTGCAGACCGGGCCGCCCGGGGTCAGCCGCACCCGCCGCTCCCCCACCACCGCGGTGTCGGGAGCGGTGAACCGGACGGCCCCTCGCCTCACCAGGTCCCGGGCCGCCTTCAGCCGGGGATTCATCGCCGCCACCCGGCCCGGGTCGTAGGGCAGCTCCCGATGGAAGTGCGCCGCCTCGGCCACGTCGTAGCCGACCCGGCCCGCCGTACCGAGCTGGGTCAGCGCGGCGCGGACCCGGTCCCTGGGCAGCCCGCACCGTTCCGCCAGCAGATCGGCGTCCAGGCGCGGCTCGAACGCCAGCATCGCACCGACCAGGTCGGCGTCCTCCTCCGCGTGCGCGGTGGCCAGGTCGTCCAGCACCGCGCCCTCCCCCGAAAATCCCCTACGCGGCTCCGGCGACAGGGTCAACACGTAGCGCATGCCGGGCAGCTCCAGCTCCCAGGCGCTCGCGACCGCAAGCCCGTGCGCCGGGACGGCCGGGCCGTACACCCGCAGCCCGTCGGCGAAGCGCAGCAGAGGCAGCAGGGTGGCCAGCCGATCGGGGCCGGGCAGGCAGATCGCGCCCGCCGCAGGACGGGCCGACAGCCGCAGCGACCGGCCGGCGGGCACCGCCCACAGCACCCCGCGCCTGGGCAGCGACCGCAGGAATCGCACCGCCTCCGGCCCGGTCAACTCCGCGCGCAGGTCGAACCCGGAGGCGATGACCTGCACCTCGGCGAAGCCCCGCACCCACCGCGTCGGCAGCGGCACCTTCTTCTCCACCACCGCGCCGTCGAGCGTGGTGGCCACCAGTTCCTCGGCGCCGACCCGCAGGTGCAGAGGGTCGTTCCCGCCGACCCGGACCAGCGCCCGCCGCAGCGGGTCGTTGACGTCCACGTTGGTGGTGCCGAGCTCGACGACCTCGCCGTCGAGCGCCTGCTGCAGGACATCCAGCCGGGCGTAGACGCCGCCGCAGGCGGAGAAGGACTCGAAGCGCAATCGGTCACCGTTGCACGTCACCACCGGATCACGAACGATCCCGGTGGGCCGGGCGTCGTAGTAGCGGGCCCTGGCCACGTCGGCGACCCCGAGCAGCCCGGCCGCCGCCGGCGCCGCCCGGGTCAGCAGGCCGCTGAAGAACGCGGGGTGGCAGGCAGGCCCGCTGGGGGTCACGCCCCCGGAGGTGGACAGGTCGAGCTGACCTGAGGACAGGTCGAGCCCGGAGGAACGCG
The DNA here is from genome assembly GCF_040675265.1 of Microbispora sp. NPDC049633. Classification (NCBI taxonomy): domain Bacteria; kingdom Bacillati; phylum Actinomycetota; class Actinomycetes; order Streptosporangiales; family Streptosporangiaceae; genus Microbispora; species Microbispora sp. NPDC049633. The sequence goes on along the minus strand of NZ_JBFAOO010000087.1, from coordinate 20,346 downwards.
CATAGGAGTACGCCAGCACCGCATCAGCCATGGCCCGGGACGCTACAGATCATGACCGACATTCCGCCGATGTACTGCGGGGGCTTGCCGTCGATCATCGCCGCGTACGCGGCCAGGCGATCATGCCGGGCCTTACGAGGCCGTCCCGGCCGGCGTGGGCCATACACGTCGTCGGCTCGGCACAATTGCTGACGTGCGAGTCGGATTGATCGGGCCGTTCGAGGTCCGGAACGATGATGGGGCCGTGGTGGAGGTTCCGGGATTCGGCTGCGTGCACTGCTCGCCGCGCTCGCCCTCGAACCCGGCCGGAGCTGGTCGCCCAGCTGACCGAACTGGTCGCCGCGTACCCGCTCCGGGAGGGGTTCATGGGGTGCCGGTAAGAACCGTGTCATGAGCCCCAAACAGCGTTGATCTTGTTGTGATTTGGCTGGTCGATGCTGGGCGGCTATGACGCACCCCCCGATGCACATCGACGAGCTGGTCGAGCACTGGACGGTCCTGGACGAGGAACGTGAGCTGATCGCCGGGAAGCGAGGCGCCACCCGGCTCGGCTTCGCGATCTTGCTGAAATTCTATACGCGGCACGTGCGGTTCCCGCGAGGGCGTTCGGAGCTGGCCGACGAGGTCGTGGAGCATGTGGCCAAGCAGGTCCAGGTGCCCGCCTCGGAGTTCGGCTTCTACGAGTGGTCTGGTTCCACGATCGAGTACCACCGGGGGCAGATCCGGACGCACCTGGGGTTTCGGGTCTGCTCGACTGCGGACGCGGACAAGGTCACGGTGTGGCTGGCCGAGAACGTCGCCCACGCCGAGCGTCGGCCCGAGCGGGTTCGGGAGGAGCTGCTCAAGCATCTGCGTCAGGAGCGGATCGAGCCGCCGACCATGGGGCGGATCTCGCGGATTGCGGCCTCGGCCCTGCACAGCGCGGAGGTCACCTGGTCGGTGCGGATCGCCTCTCAGTTGAGTGGGGATACCACCAGGCGCATCTACGCCCTGGTTGGCATCGACAAGGAGAGCGAGGACCAGAACGACGAGGACGGGGAAGAGACGGCGCCGAGTGAGGCGGCGGAGGATGAGGACGGCGGTTCTTCGGGACTGCTGGCGCTGATCAAGTCGGCTCCGGGGAATGTGAGTCTGGAGTCGATGATGACCGAGATCCGCAAGCTGGAGGCAGTGCGGTCGATTGGGTTGCCGCCGGGGTTGTTCGCCGATGTGGCGCCGAAGGTGCTGGCGGCCTGGCGGACGCGGGCGGCGGTGGAGGCTCCGTCGCACATGCGCACGCATCCGCGTGAGCTGACGGTGCTGTTGTTGGCGGCGCTGGTCTGCGAGCGGGAGCGGGAGATCACCGACACGCTGGTGGAGTTGCTGATCGCGACCGTGCATCGGATCAAGGCGCGTGCCGACAGCAAGGTGACCAAGGAGCTGATCAACGCGTTCAAGCGGGTGACCGGCAAGGAGAACATCCTGTTCCAGGTCGCCGACGCCGCGCTCGGGCATCCCGACGATCCGGTCCGCGCGGTCATCTTCCCGGCGGTGACCGGTGGTGAGCAGACGCTGAAGGACTTGGTGTACGAGTTCAAGACCAAGGGCCCGGCCTACCGCACCACGGTGCAGACCACGCTGCGCGCCTCCTACACCAACCACTACCGGCGCGGGTTGATCGCGTTGCTGGACGCCTTGGAGTTCAAGAGCAACAACACCGCCTACCAGCCGGTGATCGAGGCGTTGGAGCTGGTCAAGCGGTATGCCAAGGCGGGCAACACCACCTACTACCCGCGCGGCGAGCGGGTGCCTGAGCATCGCGGCACCGCCGGGGCCTGGGAGGACCTGGTGTTCAAGCGCGACAAGCGCGGCCGCCGGCGGGTGGTGCGGATGGTGTACGAGATCGTCACCTTCCAGGCGCTGCGCGAGGCACTGCGGTGCAAGGAGATCTGGGTGGTCGGCGCGGGCTCCTTCCGCGACCCGGAGGAGGACCTGCCCGCCGATTTCGCCGCCCGTCGCGTGACCAACTACGCCGAGCTGCGCAAGCCGCTGGACCCGGCGGTGTTCATCGCCGAGTTGAAAGCCGAGATGCGCGCCGAGCTGGAGGCGCTGGACACCGCGCTGCCCACGCTGGACTGGGTGGAGATCAAGGACCGCAAGTCCGGTGCGATCAAGCTGACGAAGATCGGCCCGGCAGAGGAGCCGCGGAACCTACGCAAGATCAAGAACGAGGTGGGACGCCGCTGGGGTTCGGTGCCGCTGATCGACATGCTCAAGGAGGCGGTGCTGCGCACCGGCTGCCTGAACGCAGTCACCTCGGTGGCGGGCACCTCTAGCCTGGCGCCGGAGGTGTTGGCCGAGCGGCTGATGCTGGCGATCTTCGGGTACGGCACCAACACCGGGATCCGGGCGGTCGCCGCCGGCGGGCACGCCCACAGCGAGGACGACATCCGCTACGTGCGGCGTCGCTACCTGACCCCGCAGGTCGCCGCGGACATCGCGATCGCCATCGCGAACGCGACCTTCACCGCCCGCGACACCGCGCTGTGGGGCGAGGCGACCACCACCGTCGCCTCCGACTCCACGCACGTGCGCGCCTACGACCAGAACGTCTTCACCGAGTGGCACTCCCGGTACGGGGGCCGCGGCATCCTCATCTACTGGCACATCGAGCGCGGGTCGATGGTCGTGCACTCCCAGACCCTGCGCGCCTCGGCCTCGGAAGTCCACGCGATGATCGAGGGCGCGGTCCGGCACGGCACCACCATGAAGGTCGAGGGCAACTACGTCGACTCCCACGGCCAGACCGAGATCGGCTTTGGCGTGACCCGGCTGCTGGGGTTCGACCTGCTGCCGCGCATCAAGCAGATCAACAAGGTCAAGCTCTACCGCGTCGAGACCGGCGAAAGCGACCGGTTCCCGCGGCTGACACCGGCGATGACCCGGCCGATCCGCTGGGAGCTCATCGAGCAGAACTACGGCCAGATGATCAAGTACGCGACCGCGATCAAACAGCGCACCGCCTCCACTGAGGCGATCCTGCGCCGGTTCACCGAGTCCGCCTCCCACCCGGTCTACCAGGCCATGCTGGAGGTCGGCCGCGCGCAGAAGACCATCTTCGTCGCCCGCTACCTGCGCCTGCGCGAACTCCAGCGCGAGATCCAGGAAGGGCTGAACGTGGTGGAGGCCTCCAACGGCGCCAACTCGGTCATCCTCTACGGGAAGGGCGGCGACATCGCCACCAACCGGCGCGAGGAACTGGAGATGACCGTGCTGTGCCTGCGCATCCTGCAGGCCGCTCTCGTCTACATCAACACCCTGATGCTGCAAGACGTCCTGGCCGACCCCGAGTGGGTCAAGCTGCTCAAGCCCGCCGACCGGCGCGGCCTGACGCCCTTGTTCTGGCAGCACGTCCAGCCCTACGGCGAGGTGCGGCTGGATGTGGCCAAGCGCCTGCCGCTCGGCGGGCAGGAGCAGACCGGGCGGGCGCCCGCCTCCCAGTAACGCCGAGATCGACAGAAGACGGCCCGTACCGGGCCGGGCGGATGCCAGCATCGACACCATGAACTGGTGGCGACGCAAGCCCTCCCGGCCCACCGACAGCGACCCCGACCTCGCCGACATCCGCCGCGACCTGGTGTGGAAGTTCGGCGAGGACATCGCTTACGCGATCTGGCTGACCGGCAAGGATCAGACGCCGGCCCGCACCCCGACCTGGGACACGCTGGTTTCGTCCGCGTTGATGTCAGTGGCGGTAACGCGAACTCGCGACCTCAATGTGGGAGCCCGGCTTTCCCGGGGCTGTGCCCCGGGGCCTTGCCGGCCGGAGCGGCGATCGGGCAGGACCGCCGCCCCGATATCGCCGGCAGTTCAGACGATCCTGATCCCCTGGATGCGGACCCCACCGGGATGGTTCGGCCAGGTGAACACGGTCCACTGCGGGATCGGCTGAGCCGGCTGCCACCTTCCGTCCCCGTACCACTGGACGCGGTTGTTACCGGTAGAGATCCGGGTGACCCACCAGATGTTCAGGGCGTACATATCCTCTCCGGCGTTGGCGTAACAGTAGTCGGTCGACGAGCTGCCGGTTGCGTGGATTGTGGCGCGCACGAGGTCGGTCCGGCCGGCGCACGGGACCTCATTGATCGCGTACGCCGCCGTCGGGAGGGCGACGGTAAGTGAGGCCGTCACCGCGACGGACGCCAGAGTGGCCACGGCCGCGCGTTTGGTGATGCGTTTCATGGACTTCTCCTTTGCAGTGAGATTCATGCGGTGGAACTGGAGCCGGACTATCCGCAGGCGTGACCAGGAGATCTCTGGCCGCCTGCCGGGGTGGCTGTCTCGCTTCCGATGCGAACATCACGGCTCACGACCGGCTGCGATGCCACCGGGTGTCAGATCTGCCTCAGACGGGCTGGCCGACCGGCCGGATGGTCAGGGTGTTGAGGTCGACGTCGGCCGGTTGGCCGAGGGCGAAGCAGATGGCCTCGGCGACGGGCTCGGGGGACAGGGCGAAGGGCGGGACGCCGCCTTGCCAGAAGGCGGTGTCGGTCATGCCGGGGTTGACGAGCGTGACGCCGACGCCGCGGCTGGTGGCGTACATCCGCAGGTTCTCGGCCATGCCGGTGACGGCCCATTTGGTGGCGGAGTAGAGGTTGGCGGGGCTGTTCTTCAGGCCGGCGACGCTGCCGATGAGCACCAGCCGCCCGCCCGTGGTCTCGAGGTGAGGCAGGGCGGCGTTGGCCAGCAGGGCGGGGCCGAGGACGTTGGTGAGGACCATGGGCGCCCACAGTTCCGGGTCGCCGTCGGCGATGGTGCGCGGGTGGTCGGCGGGGATGAAGCCGGCGTTGGCCACCGCGGCGTGCAGGCCGCCGAAGTGTGCCACGGTGCGGGTCACGGCGGCGTGGGTGGCCGGCCAGTCGGCGGCGTCGGCGATAATGCCGAGCAGCCGGTCGGGGTGGCCGGTCTCGTCGAGGAAGGACTTGAGTTTGGTCTCGTCGCGGCCGGTGACGGCCACGCGGTGGCCGCGGTCGAGGAGCAGTCGTGCGGTGTGGGCGCCGATGCCGCTGGTCGCGCCGGTGATCAGTACGGTCTTGCCGGTCATGGTCATACTCCCGGGTGCTGGAGGTCCTGGTGGTGCATCACAGGAGGGCGTCGACGGTGGTGGGCGGCCCGATCACCACGACAAAAGCTGGTCGGACAGGGTCCATCTCCGTGTCGCAGGTCGCGTTCGATTCGCTGATCCCAGGAAACCCGCCTGGCCGGGCGCGAGACAGAGCGCATTTATAGGGGGGATAAGCTCAACCCCCTTACCGTCGGCGCCTGCGCGAACCCTGCGGTTACCGTGGGGGGCATGGACGACCGGCCCGACCACCGTGCCCAGATCCGGGACTTCCTCGCCATCCGGCGCGCGAAGCTCACCCCGGAGCAGGTCGGGCTGCCCACCGGCGGTCGGCGCCGGGTCCCCGGGCTGCGCCGCGAGGAGGTCGCGGTGCTGGCCGGTGTGAGCACCGAGTGGTACACCCGGCTGGAGAAGGGCCACATCAGCGGCGTATCGGAAGAGGTACTCGACGCGGTCGCCCAGGCCCTTCGCCTGGACCAGGACGAACGCACCTACTTGTTCGACCTGGCCCACGCCGCCCGGCCCGCCCGCCGCGCACCTTCGCGCCGCAAGGACGTCCAGGTCCCGCCGCGCGTCCAGTGGCTGCTGGACTCCATGACGATGTCGGCGGCGTTCGTACGCAACGGCCGCCAGGACCTCGTCACCCACAATGCACTGGCCCGGGCCCTACTCGCGCCGGTCTTCGACAGCCCTGCCACCACACGGCACGGCCGCGCCAACCTCGCCCGCTACATCTTCCTCGACCCGGGCTCCCAGCGGTTCTTCGTCGACTGGGACGCGGCCACCGCCGTCAGCGCCGCGCTGCTGCGCGCCGAGGCCGGACGCGAGCCCCACGACCGGGCGCTACGCGACCTCGTCGGCGAGCTGTCCACGCTCAGCACCGCGTTTCGCGGCCAGTGGGCCGCCCACGACGTGCGCATCCGCCACGCCGGCGGCAAGCGGCTGCGGCACCCGCAGGTCGGCGACCTGGAGCTGACCTACCAGTCCCTCGACCTGCCCATCTCCAGCCGGACAGTGTACGACCTCACCATCTACACCGCGGAACCGGGCAGCACCTCCGAAGAGCGGCTCAAGCTCCTGACCAGCCTGGCAGCCACCCAGCCGGCACACCCCACCAGCCAGCCGCGTTGAAGCGCGCCGACCTGCTCACGGCCTGCAGCTCGGGCACCTATAGCTACGGCGAGCCGCTACGCTGACCGGGCCCCACGGACAGGCATTGAACGAACATCACCACGACCTGAACACGCGTTCACCCCAGCATGCCAGCCAACGTGCCTTCACGTGCCTGGCAAGATCACATCTCCCTGCCCTGCGAAAAGATGCGAACAACCCCAGATAGCCACGGCGACGCCTGTCATCATCGAGGTCCAGGTGTGCTTCGAGAAACGATCTCCCAGGGGGCGGCACGACGAGAGCGTGATCCCCGCCGTGCCATGCCGATGGCGAGCGGGGGCGCAATCGACCGACTACGCCCCCTCACTCGATCCAATCAGAACCCAGCGCCCGACCTGCCGAAACCGGGCGCCGATCCAAGCAGATCCGATCTTCACTTCCGCCCCTCCTTTTCGCCCCCTAAAGTGGCCATCAGAGCCCGCCGGACACCTCCCGGGCCACCTGCGGGGAAGGAACCTGATCGGGCATGGCCGACCGCGTCTACCTGCGGCACTCCACCGACAAGCAGACCGACGCCCGCCAGCGGCACGCCCTGGCCGCGCTGATCGCCTCCGGCGCCCCCGTCTACGACGACCCCGCCACCTCCAGCCGCCAGCTCTCCCTGGACCGGGTGGGGTTCACCAAGCTGCTGCACGAGGCCGCAGTCGGCGACACCATCCGCATCGCCGATGCCGCCCGCCTGTTCCGCTCGGTCGCCGACATCCTCGCCCTGCGCCCCGTGCTGATCCGCCGCGGCCTGCACCTGCGGGTGGAGTCGGGGCTGCTGGCGGGGATCGACCTGGCCGCCGACGATCCCGGCACCAAGATGATGGTCAACGTCCTGGCCTCGGTGCTGGAGTTCCAGCGCGACATGATCAGCGAGAACACCCGCCAGGGCGTCGCCGCCGCCGAGGCCTCCGGCAAGACCCTCGGCCGCCCAACAGCGCTTGCCCCAGACAAGGCCGCCGAGGTCGTCACCGCCTACTCCGAAGGCGCCGCCGTCAAGGCCCTGGCCCGCGAGCATCACGTCGCGCCCAAGACCATCCGCCGCGTCCTGGACGCCGCCCACGCCCGCCGACTCCCCGACCAGCTCGACGCGCTCCCCGTTCCCGAGGAGCCGTCCGGCCCCGCCGCGGACACGCCCGTGACGCTCGACCTGCCCGGCCTGCTCGCCGACCACCTGCGGGCCGCCGGCGACGACACCATCCGCCAGGCGCTCATCTGGGGGCGGATCATCCGCCGTGGCAAGGGCTACTCCATCCGCCTCACCATGCCGCTCGAACTCCACCACGCCGCGCTGCAACAGAGCGCAGCCCTCGCCGCCGAGGGCGCCGGGCCGGCCGAACGCAAGGCCTACCGGGTGTACGCCACCCGCATCACAGCTGCTCAACAGCAGAGGACGCCCGGCAACTAACCACGCCGCTTCGCCGGGCTCACCAGCCCCTGGCCGTACTGATCCGCTACCTCGGGCTCGTTTGGGGCTCATGACACGGTTCTTACCGGCACCCCTTCATGGCGGCCCTGATGCGAGCGCTCGCCAGAGCCGGACGTACGGCCGAGGCGTTGACCGTGTACCAGCGGACGCGTGAGCGGCTCGCCGAGGAGCTGGGCACCGGCCCGTCGGGCGAGCTCTCCGCGCTGCACACCGCACTGCTGCGGGGCGAGCTGGGCGAGCGGGCGGAGAACGGCAGGACGAACCTGCGCGCCGAGCTGACCAGTTTCGTCGGCAGGGACGACGACGTCGCCGCGGTCGCCGCTCTGGTCGCCGGGCACCGGCTGGTCACCTTGACGGGGCCGGGCGGCTCCGGCAAGACGCGGCTGGCCACGGAGACCGCGCGGACGATGCTCGCCGAGCTGCCCGATGGGGCGTGGCTGGTCGAACTGGCCTCGGTGCCGGCGGGCGGTGAGCCGGCGCAGGCCGCCCTCACCGCGATAGGCCTGCGGGACCAGGCGCTGCTGGGCGGCGCGCGAATCTGGTGCGCAAGGACATCGGCTCCGACGCGCACACCCTGTCGGCCATGGCGCGGATCTGCCGGGCGCTCGACGGGATCCCGCTGGCGATCGAACCGGCCGCGGCACGCCTGCGCACCATGTCCGTCGATCAGCTGGCACACCGGCTCGATGACCGGTTCCGGCTGCTGACCGGCGGCAGCCGTACGGCACTGCCCCGGCACAGGACGCTCCGCGCGGTGATCGACTGGAGCTGGGATCTGCTGACCGAGCCCGAACGGCGCGTGCTGCGGCGGCTCTCGGTGTTCTCCGGCGGGGCGAGCCTGGAGGCGGCCGAGCGGGTGTGCGGGGACGGGGCGCTCGCTGGCGATGGGGCGCCCGGCGGGGAGCAGGTGCTCGACCTGCTGACCGCCCTGGTCGAGAAGTCGCTGGTGCTGGCCGGCGGCGAGGACACGCCTCGCTACCGGATGCTCGACACGATCAGGGAGTACGCGGCGCACCGGCTCGCCGAAGCCGGGGAGACCGAGCCGGCGCGCCGGGCGCATCTCGCCTACGACGCCGTTGAACAGCGCCAGGGGGTTTCGCAGGGTGTGCCGGAAGTTGCGCCGCAGCATGGTCGCGGAGTCCGAGATGACGTTCATCGTGTGCCGACCTCCTTGTTCGCGTCGCCGGTGAGGGCGAGGAAGACGTCGTCCAGGTCCGGGGTGTGCGCCGACAACTCCTCGACGTCGACGGAGTGGGTGTCGAGCCGGTCGAGCAGCGTGCGCAACGACCTCACCCCGCCGTCTCCGGGCACCCGCAGGGTCAGATGCTCGTCGTCCCGTGTGGAGCCCGGCAGGACCCGCGCCGCGGCGTCGAGTTCGTCCCTGCCGGTGAACCGCAGCCGGACGTGGCTGCCGGGAACCCGCCGCTTGAGCTCGTCGGGGGCGCCCTCCGCGACCAGCCGGCCCCGGTCGAGTACGGCGATGCGGCCGGCGAGCTGGTCGGCCTCCTCGAGATACTGCGTGGTGAGGAAGACGGTCGTGCCGTCCGCGACCAGTTCCCGGATGATCTCCCACTTGGTGCGGCGGCTGCGCGGGTCGAGCCCGGTCGTGGGCTCGTCCAGGAAGACGACCTGCGGCTTGCCGACCAGCGTCATGGCGAGGTCCAGCTTGCGGCGCATGCCGCCGGAGTAGGACGCCGCCGGTCTGCCCGCCGCTTCGGCCAGGTCGAACCGGTCGAGCAACCGGCGGGCGACCGCTCTGCCCTCCTTTGGCAGGTGCAGGAGATCCGCCACCAGCAGGAGGTTCTCCTCGCCGGTGAGCAGGTCGTCCACCGCGGCGAACTGCCCGGTGACCCCGATGGCCGCGCGCACCGCCCTGGTCTCCGTGACCACGTCGTGCCCGGCGACGACCGCTTTGCCGGCGTCGGGGGTCAGCAACGTGGTCAGCACGTTCACCGTCGTCGTCTTCCCCGCGCCGTTGGGCCCGAGCAGGGCGAAGACAGTGCCGGTCCGGACGTCCAGGTCGACGCCGTCGAGCACGATCTTGTCTCTGTATGCCTTTCGCAGCCCCGAGGCCGTGATGGCTGATCCGTTCATGGCGTCCACGATCTCCGGCCGCCCTGACACCGGGCCGTCGCCGTGCTGACGCGGCCGCTGACACGCCGGGTCCGCGTGCGCTGATCAGGTCAGCCGAGGACCATCGGGAGCCTCGCGGCCAGCTCGCCCAGTTCCGCCTGCTCCGCGGTGGTCGGCGCACGCCGTCCCGTGCCGGCCAGCAGCGCGTCTTTGTCCGAGAACGACGCGGGGAAGGCACTTGCGGCGATCTTCTCGAGCATCTCGCGGGACCGGGCGAGTCCCTCTGCGGGCGGCTCCGGAGCGTGCGGCAGGTGCGCGACCAGGTCCAGGTGGTGCAGCGTCCACTCCAGGACGTACGCCGAAAGGTAGTCGCCCGCGGTGAGGACCTCCCCGCGGGTGCCGACCCGGAGGTCCGGGTCGGCGAGTTCGGCGGCGCGGCCCGCGGCGGAGCCGACGTCGTCGAGGTGGAACTTGAGCAGCCGGGGCTCCTCGTAGGCGGCGGCCAGCCGGACGATCAGCGCGTCGAGCGGGTCGTCGCCGCTCGGCGGCGTTTGGGCGACGTCCCAGTAGGTGATCGCGTCGCGGGTCGGTTCGGTGCCGGCCGGGGTCACGAGGGTGATCAGGACGTCCTGGGCGTCGATCACCAGATGGCACACCAGGTCCCGTACGAGCCAGCCGGCACAGCCGGACGGCCGTGCGAAGTCCTCGTCCGGTAGTTCGGCGACCACCCTGCGCAATGCCGTCCACGAGCGCGCGAAGAGATCCACATTCGGCACGGTAGTGCGCGGCGCGACGGGCCCGCCACCTAAGTCGACCGGCGACTCGGCGATCAGCCGCCCGGCGCGACCCACAGGCGGACCGCCAGGCCGAGGCCGATCAGGGCGACCAGCCAGCGCAGCAGCCCGGCCGGCAGGCGCCGGGTGACCCGGGGACCGAGCGTGGACCCGGCGAACAGGCCCGCCGAGAGAGGGACGACGGCCGCCCAGTCGACGGGCCCGAAGACGGCGAACCCGGCGGCGGAGACCAGGGCGCCGGCGCCGAGCAGCATGTTCTTCAGGGCGTTGGCGGCGGGCAGCCTCGGCTCGGAGGTCACCAGAAGGAGGGCGAGGATCATCACCCCCGACCCCGCGCCGAAGTATCCGTTGTAGACCGACAGGGCGGTCAGCCCGAGCAGGAGAACGGCGTCCGCGGTACCACGCCGCTCGTGACGTACGGCGAGCCGGGGCTGCGCGAGCAGCGCCAGCGAACCCGCGGCCACGAGGAAGGGCACGACGCGGGCGAAGACACCGGGCGGGGTGGACAGCAGCAACGCCGACCCCGTCGCCCCGCCGAGCGCCGACAGCGGCAGCCACCGCCGCAGCCAGGGCCCCTTCCCGCGCAGCTCGGGCCGTGAGGCGAGGGCCGAGCCGGGCCAGCAGGCGACGAGCGCGACGATGTTGGCCACGTTCGCCGCGAGTGCGGGAAGGCCCGCCGCGAGCAGCGCCGGATAGGAGATGAGGGAGGTGATGCCGCCCGCGGTGCCGACCAGCCCGGCGAGGACCCCGGCGGCGGCCAGCAGCGCGAGGTCCCCGACGCCGGTCACGCCCCGGCGTGGGTCCCGCGCGCCGATCGCCGCCAGGCGTCGATCACGGCCCGCTCCTCGGCGGGGTCGAGCCCTGGCGGGAACGCGGGAACCTCCCCGGACCCGCTCAGCCACGCCCAGGTGTCGGCGACGGTCTCCACCACCGGACGGCACCGCAGCCCCGTGGCCACGGCCCGGCCGACGTCGGTCCGGATGAGCCCCGCCAGCTCGGGCCCGGGCGGGATCCATCCCGGCAGCGCCGCCCAGCGGTCGATCCCGGCGGCCTCGATCACGTCGGGCTCGACCCACACCGGCTCGGCGAGCCCGCCGGTGACCGCGACCGCGGACTCCAGCAGGTCGCGGGTCGTGCAGTGCCCCTCCGGGTTGACCAGGTTGACCGGGCCCCGCACGCCGCCCTCGGCCGCGTCGAGCAGCCAGGCGGCGAGGTCGCGCACGTCCACATAGCGGAACGGCTGGTCGGCCGGGCCGGGGGCGAGCATCTCCCCACCCCGCGCGGCCCGCAGCAGCCAGTGCGGCAGCTGCCCGGGAAGCTCATGCGGGCCGAGGATCAGCCCTGCCCTGGCCAGCACGGCGCGGTCGCCGAAGGCCTGCTCCACCGCGATCTCGCCGCCCCGCTTGTTGGGGGCGTAGTCGACGTCCTCTGCGTCCGCCGACGCCTCGACCGTGGGCCAGTCCTCGTTCAGGCCGGCCGACATCGGAGGGGCGTACACCGCCCTGCTGGAGACGTACAGGTATCTGTCCGCGCAGCCGGCCAAGGCGCGGGCGCTGTCCCGCACCACCCGGGGCGCGCCGGCCCAGGTGTCCACCACGGCGTCCCACCGGACGTCGGTGAGCGGGGCGAGGTCGGCCGGGCGCAGCCGGTCGCCGGTCACCGCCTCGGCCGCGGGGTGGGCCCATCCGGCCAGCCCGCGGGTGAACGTGGTCACGTGCCAGCCGCGCTCCACCGCGGCCGTGACCACCCACCGCCCGACGAACGTCGTGCCGCCCAGCACCAGCAGTCGCATGGCTCAGCCCTGCCTGCGGATGCGGTACAGGACGTGCCGGCGCAGCGGGTGCCCCTCGGGGAGCACCGGGTGGTCGAAGTCCCCCGCGGGGTCGTGGGTCATCCCGATCCTCCGCATCACGGCCTGCGAGCGGACGTTGGGCACCGCCGTGAACGAGACGATCTCGGTCAGGCCGAGGCGGCCGAACCCGTCCTCCAGCGACGCCCGTGCCGCCTCCGAGGCGTACCCATGCCCCCAGGCGGAGCGGGCGAGACGCCAGCCGATCTCCACGCACGGCGTGAAGTGCGCGGTGAACCTGGGGACCTGCAGTCCGGTGAAGCCGATGAACTCGCCGTCCGCCTCGACCGCCCACCAGCCGAACCCGCGCTCGTCGAACCCGGCGTCGGCGCGCTCGGCGAGCGCGTCGCTCTCCTCGCGGGACAGCGTGGCCGGGAAGTGCTCCATGACGGCCGGATCGGCGTTCAGCGCCGCGAACGGCTCCTTGTCCTCCTCGCGCCACCGCCGCAGCACGAGTCGTGCAGTATTGATCGAATTCGTCACCAGCCGACGATAGTGCACGTGGGCTTCTTGGGGCGCTGATGACGGACCCCGATGCGGGGGGCGGGAGAAAGCAGGGGCGGAAATCGGCTAGAGTCGTTCATGGCCGATGTGGTTTGTGTCCCCCGGGCCGCAATCACCGCCTTCACGGAATACCGTTCGGCTGGAGCCGTGTTGTGCATCTCGCCGAGGAGGCGACCGCCACATCGGCCCTCGACGTGGACGCCCCGCGAGACTCCGGTCTCGCGGGGCCGTCGTCTCGTTCCGGGGCCGTCACCAGGCCCGGCCCGCGGGCAGGCTCGTCAGGCCGGGCGCGGACAGGTGCAGCACCTCGTAGCGCTCGGCGTCTCCGTGAACGCCCGGCGCCTCCCGCTCCCACAGTGCGAACGTCATCAGCCGCCAGTGGTGAGGGTCCACGGCGAGGGCCGCGGTGTGCAGGCCGTCGGCGCCGCCCAGCTCACGCAGTCCGGCGAGGGCGGCCGCCACCTGCTCCGTCAGGTCGGCCGAGTGGGGCAGCGAGACCAGCCGCCGCGACGCCGCGCGGGGCGCCCTCCCCCTGGCCGGCCCCGCCTCGACGGCCAGCCCCGTCCAGTGCCGTACGGCCGGGCGGCCGAAGTCGGCGACGATGCCCTGGAAGCCGCCCCCGCCGACCAGGAACTCGCCCATCCTCCCGGCGTCGTTCCAGAGGTAGAACGGCGCGTACTGGTTGACCGGGGAGCCGGCGGCGCCGCGCTCGCGGACCAGGTAGGCCTTGAGCCCGAGTCCGGGCCGGTCGTCGAGGGCGTGGCCGCGGGTGGCCACCCGCTCCCGGATGATCGTCATGTCGTAGTCGGCGGGCAACGTGATCTCGTACTGCATCGCGTACACGGGCGGGTCTCCTTGTGTGCTCAGGCGCGGGACAACAGGGCGAGCACCCCGTCGACGGCCTGGTGGAACGGCTCGGGCGAACCGGCCGCGCGGGCCAGGACGTAGCCGCCCTGCAGCACCGCAACGACCGTCGCGGCGGTCCGCGCGGGATCGAGGCCCGCGTCGAGCTCGCCCCGGTCGCGGCCCTCGGCCAGCACCGCCGCGAGCCGGTCGCGCAGCCACCCGAACGTCTCCTCCAGCGGCCGCCGCAGCGCCGGATCGGCCATGATCTCGGGGTCCTGGGTGAGCCGGCCGATCGGACAGCCCCGCAGCACCTCCCGCTCGCGCCGCAGGTAGGCCGACACCCGCTCGACGGCCGTGCCGGGGCCGCCCAGGATCTCCTCCACCCCGGCGCGCATCTCCTCCGCCGTACGGCCGATCGCGGCCAGCGCGAGGTCAGGCTTGCCGGAGAAGTGGTGGTACATGCTGCCCTGCCCGGCCCCCGCCCGCTGCTGGATGGCCCGCGGGCTGGTCCCGACGTAGCCGCGCTCCCACAGCAGTTCGCGGGTGCTCTCGATCAGGCGGTCCGATGTGCTCATGCCGTACATACTAGTAGGTACAGACGGGCCATGGTGAAGCCGCACAAAACACGAAGGGCCCCGTTGCAGGGGCCCTACACCTGTGCGGGGGTCAGGTCGCCCTAGGGTATGTGCGTCGGACCGGAGAAGGAGAGGCCGTGCTCTACCCCGCCCTGAAGCTCGTCAGCGTTCCCGTCATGCACGCGCTGTGGCGGCCGCGGACGGAAGGACTCGAGCACGTTCCCGCGCACGGGCCCGCGATCCTCGCCTCCAACCACCTGTCCGTCCTCGACTCGTTCTTCATGCCGGCCGTGGTGCCGCGGATGGTGCGGTTCGTGGCGAAGAAGGAGTACTTCACCGGCAACCCCGTCGTGGCGGCATGGATGCGCTCGATGGGGGCGATGGAGATCGACCGCGAGAACGTCACAGCCGCCCAGGACATGCTCGACGCCGCGGTGGAGGTGCTGAAGGCCGGCGAGTTGTTCGGCATCTATCCCGAGGGCACCCGCTCCCCCGACGGCCGTCTCTATCGGGGGAAGGTCGGCGTGGCCTGGCTCACGCTGACCACCGGCGCCCCGATCGTGCCCGTCGCCATGCTGGGCACCGAGAAGGTGCTGCCGCCCGGCGCGTCGGTGCCGCGCCTGCACAGCATCGGCGTGCGGTTCGGAGAGCCGCTGATCTTCACCGGCGACGCGGGCAACGCCCGGGACCGGCGGCGGGTGACCGACGAGGTCATGGCCGCGATCCAGCGCCTGTCCGGCCAGGAATACGTCCCCCGGTACGGCGCCAGCGTCAAGAGCGCCGGGGAAACAGGAGTGTAAATAACGATTTGACCCCGCTAGGCTCTGGTCCCGACCGCAAGGCCGTCATTGGGGGTGCACGTGCCGCGAGGACGTACTGTCGCGATCTCGGCCGCCGTGGCCGTCGTGCTGGTGGGGGCCGCCGCCGGCGGCGCCTACTACGTGCTGCACACGCGCGGCACGCCGCAGGAGACCGCCGCGCGGTTCACCGCGGCCTGGTCGCGGGGCGACCTCGCGGCGATGAAGGCCGAGCTGGCCGCTCCCGCCCCCGGCTTCGACGCGGCGTACGCCGAGCTCACCAAGAACCTCGCGGTGGCGAAGGTCGCCGTCCGCGACGTGCGGGCCGGCGCGGCGAAGGACGACAGGGCGACCGCGTCCTACACCGCCACGGCCACCGTGAAGAACGTCGGCGACTGGACCTACCGGGGCTCGCTGAAGCTGGTGGTCAAGGACCACTACTGGAAGGTCGACTGGTCGCCGGCCGCGGTCCACCCCGCGCTCGACGGGACCAACCACCTGGCGCTCAAGACGTCATGGCCGCAGCGGGCCGCCGTCACCGGCGCCGGCGGCGGCCGCATCGACGGCGGCGACGTGGGCGGCTCGGTGCAGCAACTGGTCGGCTTCCTGGACAAGGCGACGGACAAGGACGTCGAGAAGCTGGGCGCCGCCTACAAGAAGGGCGACGCCGTGGGCCGCGGCGGCCTGCAGGAGACGTTCCAGAAGCAGCTCGCCGGCACCCCCACCACCGAGATCCGGGTGGTGGGCGAGAGCCGCGAGACCCTGCACGCCGTCGAGGGCTCCCCCGGCAAGGACCTGCGGACCAGCCTCGACCTCAAGGTGCAGGGCGCCGCCGCCGACGCGGTGCGCGACCTGGACAAGCCCGCGTCGCTCGTCGCGGTCAGGCCCTCGACGGGCGAGATCCTCGCCGTCGTCAACAACAAGGGCGGGTTCAACCGCGCACTGGACGGCAAGTACGCTCCCGGGTCCACGTTCAAGACGATCACCGCTGCCGGGCTGCTGGCCGAGGGACTCACCCCGTCGAGCCGCGTGACCTGCCCGAAGGAGGCGGTCGTCGGCGGACTGAAGATCCGCAACTCCGACCACGAGGCGTTCGGGTCGCTGTCGTTCCTCGACTCCTACGCCCACTCCTGCAACACCACGTTCGCCCCGCTCGCCGCCGACAAGCTGGGCGCGGCCAAGCTGTACGACCTGGCGACGGACCTGGGCTTCAACCAGCCGCTGCGCATCGGCGTCCCGGCGACCGCCGGCAGCATGCCGAAGGCCACCAGCGACGCCGACCTGGCCGCGGAGTCGTTCGGGCAGGGCAGGATCACCGCCAGTCCCCTGGTGATGGCGACCGTGGCCGCGGCGGTGGCCGACGGCTCCTGGCGGCCGCCCACACTGGTGCCCTCGCTGAAGCAGAAGGCCGCTCCCAGGGAACTGCCGGGCGACGTCGTCACGGGCCTGCGGTCGATGATGAGAGCGGTCGTCACCAAGGGCACCGCCCACGCCGCCGGGCTGCCCGCGGGGACGGCGGGCAAGACCGGGACCGCCGAGTTCGGCACCGGGCCGGAACTCGACTCGCACGCGTGGTTCATCGGGTATCGCGGCGACCTGGCCTTCGCCGTCGTCGTGGAGGCGGGCGGCATGGGCGGCAGCGTGGCCGCGCCGGTCGCCGCGCGCTTCCTCAAGGGCCTGCCCTGACCCCGCCCGAGTGAGATGACGCCGGCGCTACACGGGGAGAGCGGCGGCGTCGTGCCGCAGGGCCATGACCAGCAATGTCGCGATCAACGTGGCGATGAGCAGCCAGCTCACCGCGATGATCACGGTCGAGCGGCCCGGCCGCCGGCCGGAGGCCCGCTCCTGCCGTCCACGCTCCGCACGGTGGTTGAACGACTCGAGCCTGGCCGCGAGCTTCGGATCCTCGTCCGTGAGGTGCCGCTCGATCATCGCCAGCATCCGCTCTTCGTCCTGCGACCAGGCCATCGCGCAACACTCCCAGAACGCAAGGTATGTGCCGACGTTCTGCCCAACGATGAAGATCGTTAGCCGTTTCCAGGCTCGCGATTTACGACGTGTTGCATGTTGCGATCTCGATCGAACCTATGTTCTAATCAGGGGGTGCGATGGGACGGGCTGCGCCTCGAGACCGACGAAGGCGGGCAAAGCGAGACGACACCCCTGTTCGCCCGGTCGGCCGTGACGAGGACCTTCGACACCCCCGAGTTCCGCGGCGTCACCTTCTACGAGATCCACGCGCGGTCGATCGTCAACCGGGTCCCCGCGGCGAGCCGGGTCCCGTTCGAGTGGACCGTCAACCCCTACCGCGGCTGCACCCACGCGTGCACGTACTGCTTCGCCCGCAGGACGCACGAATACCTCGACCTGGACTCCGGGCGGGACTTCGACTCGAAGATCGTGGTGAAGGTCAACGCCCCCGACCTCGTACGCAGGGAGCTGGCGGCGCCCCGGTGGCGCGGGCAGCCCATCGCGATGGGGACCAACGTCGACTGCTACCAGCGGGCCGAGGGCCGCTACCGGCTGATGCCCGGCATCCTCGGCGCCCTGCGGGACGCCCGCAACCCGTTCTCCATCCTGACCAAGGGCTCGCTCATCCTGCGCGACCTCGATCTGCTCGCCGAGGCGGCCGAGGTGACCGACGTGAGCACGGCCGTCTCGATCGGGTTCACCGACGAGTCGCTGTGGCGGGCCGTCGAGCCCGGGACCCCCGCGCCGCGCAAGCGGCTGGAGGTGTGCGCCGCCCTCAACGAGCGCGGCGTCGCGTGCGGCGTGCTGATGGCGCCGATCCTCCCCTATCTGTCCGACTCGCCCCGGGCGCTGGAGACCACCGTCCGCCGCATCGCCGAGGCCGGCGCCACGCACGTGACGCCGATCGTGCTCCACCTGCGGCCCGGCGCGCGCGAGTGGTTCATGGCCTGGCTGTCCCGCGAGCACCCCCGGCTCGTCCCCCGCTACCTGGAGCTGTACGGCAGGGGCGCCTACGCCCCCAGGGCGTACCAGGAGCGGATCGGCGAGACCGTGCGGGCGCTCGCCCGCGAGCACGGCGTCGGCCGGTCGGCCCCGCGCGGCGCTCGTGCCGCGCGACGGCTCGGCGAGCGGCCGGTCCGCCCGCCCGCGGCGGCCGAGCAGCTCACGCTTCTGTGACCGGAGGCGTGACCCGGAGGCCTGGCCCCTGCGGATACGATCGGCCACCGTGCAGGACGACACCGGGAACACCGGGGATGCCGAGGAGTTCGTGCGTGCGCACACCGGGCTCGCGGCCGTGCCGTACGTGCCGGAGATACGGCTGCATGTGATCTCCACGCATGCCGCGCGGGGCGCCGGTGAGGACGACCGCGTGTACGAGCTGTGGGAGCGCGCCGGGCGGCTGCCCTTCTGGGCCTGCCCCTGGGCCGGCGGGCAGGCGCTGGCCCGGCACGTGCTCGACCATCCCGAGATCGTGCGGGGGCGTACCGTTCTCGACCTCGCCACCGGCTCGGGACTGGTCGCGGTCGCCGCGGCGCTGGCCGGAGCCGCCCTGGTCGTCGCCAACGACGTCGACCCGTACGCGCTGGCGGCCGTCAGGCTCAACGCCCGCGCCAACGGCGTCGCGGTGCGGGTCGCCGGGGGCGACCTGCTCGACGGGACGCCGTCCCAGCAGGTCGTGCTGGCCGGGGACGTCTACTACGAGGAGCCGCTGGCCCGGCGGGTCACCCCGTTCCTGTCCCGCGCGGGCGGCGACGTCCTTATCGGGGCCCCCGGCCGCGCCTGCTGCTATCTCCCGGACGGC
Organism: Microbispora sp. NPDC049633; assembly: GCF_040675265.1. Lineage (NCBI taxonomy): Bacteria > Bacillati > Actinomycetota > Actinomycetes > Streptosporangiales > Streptosporangiaceae > Microbispora > Microbispora sp. NPDC049633. The sequence continues at coordinate 1,448 of NZ_JBFAOO010000087.1, read as the reverse complement.
GTGTTCGAGCCGGTCGGCGTGCATGAGGTGCCCGCCGCACTGGAGGACACCCCCAGCAAACGGACGACCATATATCGGCTTTCACACACAACGTGACTTAGATCACAACAACGAGGCAACTGCCGGTTACGTCATAGGGAAAGGGGATCTTCATCTGACACGAACGGGGCGTGACTGTGTCTTCTCTTCACCGCAGGGTGGCCAGGAAAGCGGCCAGGGTGGTCGTACGGGCGCTGGAGGCCCGTGACCGGCAGCGTGCCCGGTCTGCGCCGCCGCCCGACGGTCGCGAAATCCGGATCCTGCTGCTGCACGCCAACGGCATGGGCGGCACGATCCGCACGGTCTTCAACCTCGCCGGGTATCTGGCGCGCACCCACGACGTCGAGATCGTGAGCGTGGTGCGGGAACGCGAGGAGCCCTTCCTCCCCGTGCCCCCCGGAGTGCGCGTCCGCTACCTCGACGACCGGCTGCCTCGCCGCAAGGGCCTGCTGTCGCGGTTCCCGAGCAGGCTGGTGCCGAAGGACGAGGCGGCCTACCACTGGTTCACCCTGCGCACCGACCTCAAGCTGGTCCGCTACATCCGCTCCCGCCGCCAGGGCATCCTCATCGGGACCCGGCCCGGCCTGAACCTGATCGCCGCGCGCTTCGCGCCGCCGGAGATCATCACGGTCGCGCAGGAGCACGGGAACCTGTCCTCGCACCAGCCGCTGGTGCGCAAGCAGATCACCCGCAGGTACGGCAGGCACGACGCGGTCGTCACGCTCACGCAGGCCGACCTGCGCACCTACGAGCGGTCCTTCGAGAAGGCGCGCAAGGACCTGCCCGCCGTGCTCGCGCAGGTGCCCAACGCGACGCCCCGCCTCAACGGCGGCGTCTCGCCGCTCACCGCGAAGACCGTGGTCACGGTGGGCCGGTTGACCTGGGGCAAGGGCTACGACCTGCTCATCCGCGCGTGGGCGCACGTGGCGGAGCGGCACCCGGACTGGACGCTACGCATCTACGGCGGCGGCCCCCGGCAGGAGAAGCTCCAGGCGTCGATCGACAAGCGCGGGCTGTCCGATCGGGTGTTCCTCGAGGGCCCGGCCGAGGACGTCGGCGCCGTCCTCGCGGACGCCTCGATGTTCGTGCTGAGCTCCCGCCACGAGGGCATGCCGATGGTCATCCTGGAGGCCATGAGCAAGGGCCTCCCCGTGGTCAGCTACGACTGCCCGACCGGACCCAAGGAGATGATCACCCACGGTCACGACGGCCTGCTGGTGAAGCCGGAGAAGATCCACGCGATGGCCGACGCCATCTGCACGCTCATCGAGGACGAGGACCTGCGCCGCCGGATGGGCGCCACCGCGCTGACGACGGCGGCGCGCTACGACCTCGACGTCATCGGGGCGCGGTGGGAGGACCTGCTGTCCGGACTGGTGGCCCGGCGGCGCGGTCTGCCGCCCGGCGGC
>NZ_JBFAOO010000086.1:0-31370 GCF_040675265.1 Microbispora sp. NPDC049633 | reverse complement strand
GGCGCCCCGGCTGACCGGCTACCTCCTCGCGCGCCCCGGGCTGGACACGCCCGAGGCCGTCCACACCGCCTTCATGCGCGCCGCGACCGGCCGGACCGACGTGCTCGCCCCTCACCACTACGTCCTGTGCGCGGCGCCTCCGGCCGATCCGGCCGGCTGGCCCGGCTGTCCCCGCCTGGCCGAGGGCGGGGGCCGGGAGCCGTCCCCCTCAACGAACCCCTGGGAAAGATGACATGACCGATTCCCCGATGCTCGTGGTCGTCAACGACGAGGAGCAGTTCTCCGTATGGTGGAGCGACCGCGAGCCGCCCGCCGGATGGCGGCCCACCGGCTTCGCGGGCACCCGCCAGGAATGCCTGGACCACATCGAGACGGTGTGGACCGACATGCGGCCGCGGAGCGTACGCGACCAGGGAACGCCGAGCGCACGCGACCGGGGCAGATGACCGCCGCCGAGCGCCGCGCCGCGCTGATCGAGAAGCTGGCCGGGCTGCCCCCCGAGCGCCGGGCGGCGCTGCTGCGCTCCCTCGGGGGCGAGCCCCGCGACGCGGGCGGGCAGGAGTGGCCGCTGTCGCCCGGGCAGGAGCGCCTGTGGTTCCTCAGCCGCTTCGACCCCGCCGACACCACCTACAACACGCCCTGGTGCATGCGGCTGCGCGGGCCGCTCGACGTGGACGCGCTGACCGCCGCGTTCACCCGGATCGTGGCGCGGCACGAGGTGCTGCGGACCCGTTTCCGGCTGCGCGGGGACGCCCCCGTGCAGGTCGTGCTGCCGCCGGGACCGGTGCCGCTGGAGAAGATCGCGTTCTCCGGGGAGGCGGACCTCGAACGGGCGCTGAAGGAGTTCGTCGACCGCCCGTTCGACCTGGAGAACGCGCCTCCCCTGCGGGCCGGCCTGGCCGGGCTGGGGGAGGACGACGCGGTCGTGTGCATCGTCCTGCACCACATCGTGATGGACGGCTGGTCGCTCGACGTGCTCCTGCGCGAGCTCACGGAGTGCTACGCCGCCGCACGCGAGGGACGTGACCCCGACCTGCCGGAGCTGCCGACGCAGTACCCCCGCTTCGCCGTCCAGGAGAGACAGCGGGACCACACCGAGGGCGTGGAGTTCTGGGCGCGACGCCTGGCCGGCGCCCCCGCGCTGGACCTTCCGACGGACCATCCACGGCCGCCCCGGTGGTCCGGGCGCGGTGGGCGCGAGCAGCTGCTGCTGCCGCCGGAGGTGATCACGCCGCTGGAGAAGGTGGCCAGGAAGCGGCGCTGCACGTCGTTCATGGCCCTGATCGCCGCCTACCAGGCGACCCTCGCCCTGGCGTCGGGTCAGACCGACTTCTGCGTCGGCGTGCCGGTGGCCGGCCGGAGCCGCAGTGAGCTGGCGCCGCTGATCGGCTACTTCGGCAACACGATGGTGGTGCGCGCCGACCTGTCCGGCGATCCGTCGTTCCACGAGCTGCTGGACCGCGTGCGGGCGACGACGCTGGCCGGGATGCGGCACGCGGAGGTGCCGTACGAGCACGTCCTGGCCGCGTTGCGCGTCCCGCGCGACATCAGCAGGCCGCCGCTGTGCCAGGTCATGTTCAACCTGCACAACCTGCCCAAGGAAGATCTGCTGGGGACCCGGTTCGCCGACCTCGACCGGGAGGTCCACGTGGTCCCGCCCAGCCACACGAAGTCCGAGGTCTCGATGGACCTGTGGCGGGGACCGGAGGGGCTGGGCGGCGTCCTCGACTACAGCGGCGACCTGTTCACGCCCGCGACCGCGCACCGCCTCATCGGCGGTTTCACCGAGGTCGTACGGAGGGCCGGGGCGGACCCCGACATCCGGCTGTCCGCGCTGAACGGCCCGTTCGCGAGCGTGTTTTCACAGTGAAAGGTGCATGGAAGTGAGTGACGCGGTGAGCGGCCCGACGGCGCCTCCGGGTGCCGGGCGGCCGGGGACGGGTACGGACGCCGCGACGGCGCTCGCGCTGATCCGCCGGTGGCGTGACACGAGCCCCGACGCGGTCGCGGTGAGCGGCGCCGGAGGCCTGCTGACCTACCGGGAGCTGATCGACAGGGTCGACCGGCTCGCGGCGCTGCTGCGCGCCCGCGGCGTCGGCCCGGAGGTGCCGGTGGGGCTGTGCCTGGAGCGCTGCCCCGGCATGGTCGTCGCCCTGCTCGCCGTGTGGCGGGCCGGCGGCGCCTACGTGCCGCTCGACCCGGGCTTCCCGGAGGACCGGCTCCGGTACATGCGGGAGGACGCGGGCATCCGGCTGGTCCTGGCCGGCCAGGGCGTCGAGTCCCGGCTGCTCGACGGTGTCCAGGACGTCGTCGAGCTGGCGTGGGACGGCGTTCCCGTCTCCGGCGGGGTGCCCGCCGACGCGCCGGCCGACGGCCCGGTGGGGGACCTGGCCTACCTCATGTACACCTCCGGCTCCACCGGCAGGCCCAAGGGGGTCGCCGTGCCGCACGGCGCGGTGGTCCACCTGCTGGAGTCCTTCGCCTCCCTGCTGGAGCTCACCCCGCGCGACGCCTGGCTGGCGGTCACCACGCTGTCGTTCGACATCTCGGTGCTCGAACTCCTCCTGCCGCCGGCCTGCGGGGCGCGGGTCGTGGTCGCCTCCGGGCACGAGACCGCGGACGGCCGCGCCCTGCGGACGCGCGCCGTGACCGAGGCCGTCACGATCATGCAGGCGACCCCGGCGAGCTGGCGCATCCTGCTCGAATCCGGCGGTGTGCCCGAGAACATCGCGACCCGGCTGTGCGGGGGTGAGGCACTGCCCCGCGACCTCGCCGACGCCCTCCTCGGCGACGGCGCCCGGCTCTGGAACGTGTACGGCCCGACCGAGACGACGGTCTGGTCGACGGCCGGGCGGGTGGCCCGGGTCGACGAGAACGGGGCGCCGGCCCCGGTCGACCTGGGCGAGCCCATCGGCGACACGACGGTGCACATCCTCGGCCCCGACGGGCGTCCGGTGCCGGTCGGCGAGGCCGGCGAGCTGCACATCGGCGGCGCCGGCCTGGCCAGGGGCTACCGCGGCATGCCGGGCCAGACGGCCGCCAGGTTCCTGCCCGACCCGTTCTCCGGGACGCCGGGGGCCCGCCTGTACGCCACGGGCGACCTGGCGATGATCGAGGACGGCAGGCTCCGCTACCTGGGCCGGGCCGACCAGCAGGTGAAGGTGCGCGGCTTCCGCATCGAGCTCGGCGAGATCGAGAGCGTGCTGCGCGCCGCGCCCGAGGTGGCCGACGCCGCCGTCGGCGTCTGCGACGGCCCCGACGGGCTGCCGCGCCTGGTGGCCTACGTCGTGCGCGCGGCCGGGGAGCCCGAAGGGGCCGACCTGTGGCCGTCCCTGCGGGACCGGCTGCGCATCAGCGTGCCCGAGTACATGGTGCCCGCGCATCTCGTGGTGCTGGACGCCCTGCCGCTCACCCCCAACGGCAAGCTCGACCGCAAGGCCCTGCCGGTGCCCGAGTGGACCCGGGCCCGCAGCAGGCCGTACCGGCCTCCGGCCACGGCGCTGGAGGAGGACCTCGCGGCGATGTGGGGCGAGGTGCTGGGCATCGCGGAGCCGGTGGGCGTCGACGACGACTTCTTCGAGCTGGGCGGGCACTCGCTGACCGCCACCCAGATCATCGCCAGGATCCAGGCGCGCTTCGCGATCAACGTGCCGATCGTGGTGCTGTTCGAGAACCCCACGGTGGCCGGCCTGGCGGCGGCGATGGACCGGCTCGACGACGACGACCTGGACCTCGCCGACATCGCCGCGCTCCGCGACGAGCTCGACGGCCTCAGCGCCGAGGACCTGGCGGCCGTGCTCGACGAGATGGCGTCGGAATCATGAGGGCGCCCCTGTCGCCCGGCCAGGAACGGCTGTGGCTCCTGCAGAGGCTGAACCCCCGCGACGCCTCGTACACCATGTACCTCGTCCACCGGCTGCGCGGGCCCCTCGATCCGGACGCCCTCGACGGGGCGTTCGCCGACCTCGCGGCCCGGCACGAGGGCCTGCGCACCCGGTTCGAGGAGGAAGACGGCGTCCCCTGGGCGGTCGCCGAGCCGGCGGGGACGCCGGGAACCCTCCCGCCGGTCGAACGGATCCAGGCGGGCGACGAGGAGCACGCCCGGCGGCTCGTCGCCGAGCGGGTGAACGCGCCGTTCGACCTCGCGCACGGCGTGCCCCTGCGCGTCGCCGTCATCGCGATCGGACCGCTGGACCACGTCCTGTGCGTCACGATGCACCACATCATCGGCGACGGCTGGTCGCTGGGGATCCTGCTGGACGACCTGGCGGAGTGCTACACCGCGCGCCTGCAGGACCGCGCGCCGAACCTGGCGCCGCTGCCGGTGCGGCCGTCCGACTACGCCCGCTGGCAGCGCCGCCGCGCCGAGCGCGCGGTGCCGTACTGGCAGGAGCGGCTGGCCGATCCGCCGCCGCCCGACCTGCCGTGCGGCATCGGTGAGGGCTCCGGAGGCGCCGGCGACGAGGATCGGGCGGCGTACCAGATCGTCCGGACCGGCCGGGAGGTCGCCGACGAGCTGGACCGCCTCGCCCGCGAGCACAGGACCACGCTGTTCACCGTGCTCATGACGGCCTACCAGGTGCTCCTGCACCGGCACACCGGCCACACCGACGTCCTCGTCGGGACGGCCGTCGCCGGACGCGACCGGGTCGAGCTGGAGGCGATGATCGGCTACCTGTCGCAGACCGTCGTGCTGCGCGGCGACCTGGACGGGAACCCGTCGTTCGTCGAACTGCTGGGGCGTACCAGGCAGGAGGCGCTGACGGCGATGAGCCGGCCTTCGGTGCCGTTCGAGCGGGTCGGGCACCCCGTCGAGGCGCTGATGCCGACCATGTTCATCCTGCACACGCAGGTCTCGGGACCCACCCGGCCCTTCGGCGACCTGTCCGTCGGCGCCTTCCCGCACGGATACCGCCAGGTCAAGCTCGGCCTGTACGTCGAGGCGTGGCTGGAGGACGGCGAGATCGCCGTATCGTTCGGCCACGACGGGTCCAGCGGCTCCCCGCACGAGGCGGAGGCCGTCCGCCGGCTCGCCGACCGCTTCCTGCGCCTGCTCGAGTCGGTCGTGGCCGAGCCGCAGCGCCGGATCTCCGAGCTGCGCGTGTGGACCGCCGACGACGAGGCCGACATCCGGTCCATGGCCGGGGACGGCGCCGAAACCCCCGGACCGGGGGTCCCCGAGATGGTCGCGGAGGCCGTCCGGCGCACTCCCGGCGCCGTCGCGGTGGTCTGCGGGGAGACCGAGGTCACGTACGCGGAACTGGACCGGCGAGCGGCACGGCTCGCCGCGGCGCTGCGGGCGCGGGGCGTGCGCCCCGGCGACGTGGTCGGCGTCTGCCTGCCCCGTTCGGTCGAGGCGATCACCGCCCTGCTCGCGGTCTGGCGGGCGGGCGCGGCCTATCTGCCGTTCGAGCCGGACGAGCCGGAGGAGAGGCTGACCTTCGCGCTCGCGGACGCCGGGGCGACGCATGTGATCACGGAGCGGGCGCTGCCCGCCGGGTTCACCGCCGTCGACCCGCTGGCCGATGAGGACGGGACGGCATCCGGCGGCCCGGAGGAGACGCACCCGGGCGACGTGGCCTACGTGATCTTCACCTCCGGCTCCACCGGGCGGCCCAAGGGCGTCGCCGTGGAGCACCGCGCCATCGCGGCCCGGATCCGGTGGATGCGCGAGGAGTACGGCCTGGCGCCCGGCGATCACGTCGTCCAGTTCGCGTCGCTGAGCTTCGACACCCACCTCGAAGAGGTCTTCCCCGCGCTCGCCGCGGGGGCGACCCTGGTGCTGCTGCCCGGCGGGGCGGCGACGCTGCCCGACCTGCTGGCCTCTCCTGGCGGGGAACGGGTCACGGTGCTCGACCTGCCCACCGCGTACTGGCACCACCTGGTCGAGGAGATCGACCAGATCGCCTGGCCGCCCGCGCTCCGTCTGGTCGTCATCGGCGGCGAGCAGGCGTCCGGCGGCGCGGTGGCGCGCTGGCGCGGCCGGTTCGGCGACAGTGTCCGCCTGGTGAACACCTACGGCCCGACCGAGGCCGCGGTCATCGCGACCGCGGCCGATCTCGGCGCGACGCCGTACGGCAGGCCGCCCATCGGCCTGCCCATCGGCGCGACGACGGTCCACCTGCTCGACGCCGCCGGGGCGCCGGTGCCGAAGGGCGCGATCGGCGAGCTGGTCATCGGCGGCGCCGGGGTGGCACGCGGCTACCTGCGCCGCCCGGCGCTCACGGCCGCCGCCTTCGTCCCCGACCCGCTGGGACCGCCGGGATCGCGCAGGTACCGCACCGGGGACCGGGCACGCTGGAACCACGACGGCGCGCTGGAGTTCCTCGGACGGATCGACGGGCAGCTCAAGGTCCGCGGCTTCCGGATCGAGCCGGGCGAGGTCGAGGCGCGGCTGCTCGACCATCCGGGCGTCGGCCAGGCGTTCGTGACGGTCCACGCCGAGGAACTGGTCGCGTACGTGACCGGAACCGCGACGGGGGAGGAGCTCGCCGCGCACCTCGCGCGGACCCTGCCGCGCCACCTCGTCCCGACCGCATGGGTCGTGCTCGACTCCCTGCCGCTGACCAGCCGCGGCAAGGTGGACCGTGCGGCGTTGCCCGCGCCGGTCCGGGCGCCGTCGGCCGGGCACGTCCCGCCGGACTCGGACGCGGAGCTCCTGGTGGCCGAGATCTGGGCGGAACTGCTCGGCGTCGCCTCCATCGGCGTGCACGACGACTTCTTCACCCTGGGCGGGCACTCGCTGCTCGCGACGAGGATCGCGGCCAGGCTGCGCCGGGCGACCGGGGTGGAGGTCCCGGTGCGGACGATCTTCGAGCGGCGCACCGTGGCCGAGCTGGCGGTCGCGCTGGAGGATCTGCTGGTGGCCGAGCTGGAGGACATGTCGGAGGAGGAGGCCGAGCGCCTGCTCTCGTCCGCCGACCACTGACCGCGAGGCGGGCGCCCTGTGTTGCCGGGGCGTCCGCCTCGTGTCGCTCGGGCGTCCGCCTCGTGCCGTCGGCCAAGGCGGCATCGGCGGGTAGGAGGCCGGCGTGACCAGATGATCGCCGTGCTCCAGATCCTCCAGCAGTGTCGGGTGACTGGGCGACCAGCCGAGCAGTTCCCGGGTGTACGAGCTGGAGACGGGCCCGTCGACGCCGTAGGCGATGGCCATGAACGGGCTCACGAGTGTGTCGCCGCCTCCTCGGGGGTCAGCGAGACCGTGGGCAGATCCAGACCGCGGGCGATCGTCTCCGCGATGCTCTTCAGGGTGACGCCGCTTTGGGCCACTCCGTGCGGCACCGGTGATCCGTGGCGCACATCGCCATGGCGCTCCCGTTCGACCTGGCCGTGGCCGGCACGGCACCGTCCTTCGGTTACACCGGACCGAACCGCGCCGAGCGGCACGCGGCGCAGCCGACGACTGTGGCTACGGCCATTGCGACAGATGCGCTCTCGGCTGTAAGCACGAAATGCGCGTTCTTGTTCAACCCGGACAGACGAGGCGGGAAAACGACGATGACTGTCATCGGAACCTGGAACGTCGAGAACCTGTTCAGATTCACGCCGGGGGGCAAGTTCGGCCCGACCAGCCGGGCGGCGTACGACGCCAAAATCGAGGGTCTGGCCGCGACCATTACCCGGGCAGGCGTCGACGTCCTGGCCGTGCAGGAGGTCGGCGACCCCGACGCGCTCGCCGAGCTGGCGGCCCGTTTGGGGGATGAGTGGCAGCACGTCACCTCCGGGATCTTCGATCCCGGGCATCCCATCCGGGTCGGAGTGTTGTCCCGGCTTCCGTTCGAGGTCGTCACCGACCGAGCGACCTTCCCCCAGCAGCTATTAGCGATTCAAGCCGGCGATGACGGCACGACCACCCACCAGATGGGCCGGGGCGCCCTGGCCGTCCGTGTCACCGAACCCGACGGCAGGACCATCGACCTGATCGTCGCGCACCTGAAGAGCAAGCTGCTGTCGTTCCCGCCAGGACCCCATGGGCGGCCCCGCTTCCAGCCCCGCGACGAGGGCGAACGGGCCCGGATAGCGGCCTACGCCCTGCACCGGCGCACCGCCGAGGCCGTCACCGTACGCGCCTTGGCCGACGAACTGCTCGCCGGTCAGGGCGAGGCACGCCAGGTCATGGTGATGGGCGACCTCAACGACGAGCCGGAGGCCGCCACCACCCAGATCCTGCTGGGCCCGCCCGGCTCCGAACTGGGCACCCCGGGCGCCGACCAGCCGGACCGGGGCGACAAGGCCCGGCTATGGAACCTCGCCCCCCGCATCCCCGCCGCCGAACGGTTCTCCCGGGTCTTCCACGGTCGCGGCGAACTCATCGATCACCTGCTGGTTTCCCACGCCCTCCTCGCCCGCGCCGTCGAGGTCCATACGCTGCGCCCGACGGACGCGGTCGGCTCGCACGACGGGCTGCCCTCGATGACCGAAGACCCCACCAGCCGCCGCGACGCGCCGGCCTCCGACCACGCCATGGTCTTCACCCGGCTCAACTCCTGATCTGTACAGTGCCCGCACCATCCGATGCCGCACCTGCGGCGCTACGCACGAAGCTCCGGCCCGAGAGGACTGGCTGATGGCGCGGGTGGTTACCACCTCGGCACCGCCACCGAGATCGCGGCGCGCTGCACGGGTTTCGCGGTATGCCGTGGCTACTTTGGAACCCGTACAGAGTCAAGCGGAAGGGGGCGAGACCGTGAGCGCGCAGTCCGTCGAGCCGCACCCCATCGGGCACGACCCCGAGGAGATCCTCGCCCGTCTGCCAGGCGCTACCGCGAGCACTACCTCGCCGGCACCGGGCCGCGCCGGCAGCTGTCAGCGGGCCGCCGGGGAGAAGGCCACCCCAAAGACGGGACCGCTGTGGCCCGTGAGGGGGTCGCCGGCGGGCTGGTGGGTGGCCACATCCCACAGCCGCACCGTCCCGTCGCCGTCGCCGGTGGCGAGCAGGTGCCCATCGGGGTGAAAGGCCACCGCGATGGTGTGTCCGGTGAGGGGGTCGCCTGCGGGCTGGTGGGTGGCCACGTCCCACAGCCGCGCCGTCCCGTCACCGTCGCGGGTGGCGAGCAGGTGGCCGTCGGGATGGAAGGCCACTGCGGTGATGGCGCCGTTGTTGCCGGTGAGGAGGTCACCGACGGGCTGGCGCGTTGCCACGTCCCACAGCCGCGCCGTCCCGTCGTCGCTGGCGGTGGCGAGCAGGTGCCCGTCGGGGTGAAAGGCCACCGCGAAGACCCTGCTGTTGTTGCCGGTGAGGGGGCTGCCGGCGGGCTGGCGGGAAGCCGCGTCCCACAGCCGCACCGTCCCGTCGTCGCTGGCGGTGGCGAGCAGGTGTCCATCAGGGTGAAAGGCCACCGCCAAGATGTGCTCAGTGTTGCCGGTGAGGGGGTCACCGACGGGCTGGCGCGTTGCCACGTCCCACAGCCGCACCGTCCCGTCGTCGCTGGCGGTGGCGAGCAGGTGCCCGTCGGGGTGAAAGGCCACCGCCAAGACGCGATCGGCATGTCCGGTGAGGGGGTCGCCTGCGGGCTGGCGGGTGGCCACGTCCCACAGCCGCACTGTCCAGAACCCATCACCGGTGGCGAGCAGGTGCCCATCGGGGTGAAAGGCCACCGCGAAGACCCTGCTGTTGTGCCCGGTGAGGGGGTCGCCGACGGGCTGGCGGGTGGCCACGTCCCACAGCCGCACCGTCCCGTCCGCACCGGTGGTGGCGAGCAAGCTGCCCGCTTGAGATTGCGGTACGGGCATGGCAGTGGTGAAGTGGTCCACCTGCTGCGCGAGCTCATCGCGTTCCGCCTTTAGGGCAGCGATCTCGCGTGCTAGCCGGTCACGGTCGGCGCGTACGGCTACGAGCCGGGTCCGTAGCTGGTCAACCCGTCGGCGCAACGGATGCGGCTCGGGTTCCCGAGTGCTTCGCCACAACCGAACCGCCCCATCATCGGCGGTGGCGAGCAGGTGCCCATCGGGGTGGAAGGCCAGCGCGTTGATGGCGTCGGTGTGGCCGGTGAGGGGGTCGCCTGCGGGCTGGCCGGTGGCCGTGTCCCACAGTCGCACCGTCGCGTCGTCGCTGGCGGTGGCGAGCAGGTGTCCGTCGGGGTGGAAGGCCACCCCCCAAATGGAGCCGGTGTGGCCGGTTAGAGGGTCCCCGCCGGGCACGGGGGTGGCCATGTCCCAAAACAGAACCCTCGCATTGGTGCCGGCGGTGGCGAGTAGGTGCCCGTCGGGGTGAAAGGCCATCGCCTGGATGTGATCGGTGGCGGTGAGGAGAAGGCCCGCCGCCTGATACGACTCCCGCGACTCCGCGGAGGGAAGTGTGGCCCGTGCCCTGTGGCCGGCTTCCTCCGCCGCCAGCCACAGGGAACGGAACTCCTCGAGACGGCTGCCATCCCCGGTGAGGGCCTCGACGATGAGCTCCAATTGGCCCCAGCGCGGCAGCTTCTGGCAGCGGATCACAGCGTGCGCGGTGGTGTGGCTGATCGCGTTGCTGGTGCGCGCGGCCAGTTCGCGGTAGCTGGGCTTGCCGCGGCGCCGGTACAGCTCCTGCAACCGGTCGCGAAGGGCGGCCAGGGCGTCCTGGCTGGAGCCAGGCGATGAGGTGTCGGGCATGGTGGGATCGAGCATCCCAGACTGTCAGAAAACGTAAAGCCGTATCGCGTGAACTGATCCTCGCCCCCCACGCCCTCTCGTCGGCGGGGCAGAGGGCGTCAGGAATCGTCAGCGCTGCAGCTCAGTGCTGTCAGCAGCCGTCAACATCCGTCAGGCGCCGTACGACTTCATCCCGTGCCGTCAAAGATCGGGCGAGGTCGTCAACGGGCCTTCTGCATCCCTCAACCTGGAGTCACGCCACCGATTCTCCGTCGGCAACGCCCCGAACCCGCCGTCTGCGCAGGTGAACGGGGTGGCTGGTACCGGCCCGTCGCAACCGTCGCCGACACCACGCCCCCCCGCGGGGCGCACTCCACCTACGCGAAGGGACGCACCCCATGACGATCCTGTCTCAGCTGACCGCTGTCGGCACCATCGGCGCCCTGCTCCTGGCCATCCTCGCCATCCTCACAGTGGTCCATGTGTTCTCCGCTGACCCCGGCCGCCGGGCCCGGGCGCTGCGGGTGCTGCGCCTCCTGCTGCGCCGCTGACACCCGCACCGGCCGGTGCCGCCCCTTCCACACCAGCGCGCGCGGGGCCGACGACGCCGCGGCGTACTTCCACCACACGTACGTCGGAGCAGAGCTGGACGCTCATCTCCTCGAAGCCTTCGACGACCTGCGCGCCCTCTCCGCGGCCGCCCCACCGGCGCCGGCACGGCCCGGAGACTGACACCGCCCCTGGCCGGAATGCCGTGAGACCGCCGCGCCCCCTCGGGTGCGCGGCGGTCTCGGCGTATGCGTGGCCTCGTCAGGCGGAGGCGCGGATCACCAGGTGGGTGTCGAGGATGACGACCGGCTGCTCCAGCGGCTCGCCGTTTATCCGGGCGATCAGGAGCTGGACCATCTGCCGGCCCATGGCCTCGGTCGGCTGGTGCACGCTCGTCAGCTGCGGATCGGTGTGCAGCGCGACCTTGGAATCCTCGAAACCGATCACCGCGACGTCGTCGGGCACCACCATGCCCTGTTCCTTCAGCACGCGCAGCGCTCCGAGCGCCATCGGATCGGAGGCCGTGAACACGGCGTCCAGATCGGGGTGGCGGGCGAGCAGTTCGCGCATGGCGGCCGAGCCGCTCTCCTCGGAGAAGTCGCCGTACGACACGCGCTCGCTCATGCCGGTGGCGAGCAGCGCGTCGCGGTATCCGGCGAGACGGTCGACACCCACGCCCATGTCCTGCGGACCGGCGATGGTGGCGATCTTCGTCCGGCCCTTGGAGAGCAGGTACTTGACCGCCTGCCGGGCGCCGGCCCGGTTGTCCATGTCGACGAAGCTGTAGGGGTTGAGCCCCACCGGACGGCCACCGAGCACGGTCGGCACGCCCATCTCCTCCAGCCGCCCCGGCAGCGGGTCGGCGCCGTGGACCGAGGTGAGCAGCACGCCGTCGACGTGCTGTCCGGTCAGGTAGTGCTCCAGCCGGTCGTGCTCGGCACGGTTCTGCGCCATCGTGAGGATGAGCTGAAGGCCGGTCTCCGACAGCGCCGAGCCGATGCCGCGGATCAGCCCGGCGAAGTACGGCTCGTCGAAGACGCGCTGCTCCGACTCCGACACCACCAGCGCGATGGTGTCCGTCCGGTTGGTCACGAGGGTGCGCGCCGCCCGGTTGGGCACGTAACCGAGCTCCTGGATCGCCAGTAACACCGCGTCGCGCGCCCGGTCGCTCACCTTGGGCGAGCCGTTGATGACCCGCGACACGGTGCCGCGGCCGACTCCGGCGCGCGCGGCGACCGCTTCCAGAGTCGGCCGGCCTCCGGAACGGCGGTCCCCGTTCATTTATACTGCCCCCTTATCGCGTTCTGCGCTTATTGTGCCCGACTCAGCAGTCCGCCGTGTCTGATGGTGTCGGCATACCACAAAGCGCTCGATTTCATGGTGCGGGCCTGGGTCTCGTAGTCGACGTAGACGAGACCGAAACGCTTGCCGTACCCCCACGCCCACTCGAAGTTGTCCATGAGCGACCAGGCGAAGTAGCCCTGGAGCGGGATGCCCGACTCGATGGCCGCGTGGCAGATCCGCAGGTGGGCGTCGATGTAGGCGACCCGCTCGGGGTCGTGCACGGTGCCGTCCTCGCCGAGCGTGTCGTCGTAGGCCGCGCCGTTCTCCGAGATGTAGAGCGGGACGCGCGGGTACTCGTCGGCGATGCGCCGCAGCATCTCGTACAGGCCGCTGTCGTCGACCTCCCAGCCCATCGAGGTGACCGGGCGGCCGCCGTTGACGAAGCCGACGTGCTCGCTGCCGATCCACGGCGAGCCGGAGTCCGTCGGCGCGGCGGCGGCAGAGGCGGCGCCGCCCGGCGCGCCCGACACGGTGAAGCGGCTGTAGTAGTTGATCAGCAGCATGTCGAGCGGCGCGGAGATCGTGGCCAGGTCGCCGTCCTGGATGAACTCCATGTCGGACAGGTGGCTGAGGTCGGCCAGCACGTCCTCGGGGTAGGAGCCCTTGAGCAGCGCGTCCAGGAAGAACCGGTTCTGCAGCCCGTCGATGCGGCGGGCGGCGTCCTGGTCGGCCTCGCTGCCCGTGGCGGGCGTGACCGGGTAGACGTTGACGCATCCGCCGATCTGCGAGTCGGCGTTCTGCGCCCGCATCGCCTGGACCGCCAGGCCGTGCGCGAGGTTGAGGTGGTGCGCGGCGCGCAGCGCGGCGGCCGGCTCGCGCCGTCCCGGGGCGTGCTCGCCGGAGGCGTAGCCGAGGAACGCCGAGCACCAGGGCTCGTTCACCGTGCTCCAGTGCCTGACCCGGTCGCCGAGCTCGGCGTGCACGGTCGCGGCGAAGTCGGCGAAGCGCTTCGACGTGTCGCGCGAAGGCCACCCGCCGGCGTCTTCCAGGGCCTGGGGGAGGTCCCAGTGGTAGAGCGTCAGCCACGGGTCGATGCCGTAGCTGAGCAGCTCGTCCACGAGCCTCTTGTAGAAGTCGAGGCCCTTGGCGTTGTACGCGCCCGAGCCGTCGGGCTGGATCCGCGGCCAGGAGACGGAGAACCGGTAGGCGGTGAGGCCGAGGTCCGCCATGAGCTTGACGTCATCGCGGTACCGGTTGAAGTGGTCGATCGCGGTGTCGGCGTTGTCGCCGCCCACGATCCGCCCGTCCTGGCTGCAGAAGGTGTCCCAGATGGAGCGGCCCCGCCCGTCCGCGGTGAGCGCGCCCTCGATCTGGTACGCGGAGGTGGCGGCGCCCCAGACGAACCCGGTGGGGAACATCAGGCTGGGGGCTTCTGCCTCGGGTCGTGTGTCTTGCGTTGTCACGCCTTGACCGCACCTTCCATGAGTCCGCCGATGATCTGTCGGCCGAACGCGATGAAAACGACGATGAGCGGGAGGATCGACATGAGTGTGCCGCTGAAGATCAGCACGTAGTCCGTCCCGTACTTCGCGTTGAGCGAGTTGATGGCGACCTGGACCGTCGGGTTGTCCGGCGTCAGCACGATCAGCGGCCACATGAAGTCGTTCCAGATCAGCATGAACGTGTTGATGCCCAGCACTCCCATGCCCGGCCGTACGGCGGGCAGGACGACGTTCCACCAGATCCGCAGGGTGGAGGCGCCGTCGACGCGGGCGGCCTCGATCAGCTCGTTGGGCACCGCCTGCTGGGTGTACTGCGTCATGAGGAAGACGCCGAAACCGTTGAGCAGGAAGGGCAGGATCACGGCCTTGATCGAGCCGACCCATTCGAGGCTGACCATGAGGCGGTAGAGGGGGACGATGCCCATCTGCTGAAGCGGGACCATCATCGTCAGCAGCACCAGCAGCAGCAGCACCTTGCCGCCCTTGAACTGCAGCCGGGCGAACGCGAAGCCGGCGAACGTCGAGATCAACACCACCGAGATCGTCACCGTGCAGGCGATGATCAGCGAGTTGGTGAGACCGGTCAGGTAGTGCGCGTCGGGGTTGGACAGCACGCGCTGGACGTTCTCCCCGAGCTTGCCGCCGGGCAGGAACGGCGGCGGCATGTCGGTCGCCTCGGTGTTGGTCCGCGAGGCGATGACGATCATGTAGTACAGCGGGAACGCCGAGATGATGATCGTGACAGCGAGGACGAGCCGCGTCATCGGCGTGGCGGTCCAGAGGCTGGTGGCACCACTCGGCGCCTTGGCGCGGCGCCGCGTGCCGGCGGGCGCGGAGATCGTGGTCACTTGTTGCCCCCGATCCGGCGGATGAGCAGGAAGTTGATGGCCGATCCGATGAGGATGAGCAGGAACAGCAGCCAGGCGGCCGCGGAGGCGTAGCCGTAGTCGAACTCGCGGAAGCCCTGCTCGAAGATGAACATCGAGACGGTCTGGAACTGGCTCGTCGTGCCGCCGTGGACGTTGCCGTTGTAGAACGTGGTCGGCTCGGCGAACAGCGTGAGGCCGCCGATGGTCGAGTTGAGCACGACGAAGATCATCGTCGGCCGGAGCATCGGAACGGTGATCTGCCAGAACTGGCGCCGCCGGGACGCGCCGTCGATCGAGGCCGCCTCGTAGAGGTCCTTGGGGATCGTCTGCATGCCGGCCAGGAAGATGATCGCGTTGTAGCCGGTCCAGCGCCAGTCGACCATGGTGGCGATGGCGAGCCAGGAGGGCAGACGCTCGGCCTTCCAGTCGATGGGGTCGGCTCCGAACCAGCCGAGCACCCAGTTGACCACGCCCCAGTCGCGGCCGTACAGCTGGGTGAAGACGACCGCCACCGCGACGACCGAGGTCACGAGGGGGAGCAGGACGCCCAGCCGGACGAACAGCTGGAACTTCATCCGCTTGTTCAGCGCGTTGGCCAGCAGCAGCGCCAGCAGGATCTGCGGGACCGTCGCGATGAGGAACATCGCGAGGGTGTTGACGACCGCCCTCCAGAAGGCGGCGTCGTCGAGCAGGGCGGTGAAGTTGCCGAGGCCCGTCCACTCGACCGTGCCGGTGAGGTCGTAGTCGAAGAACGAGTAGTAGAGGGTGAAGGCGAGCGGGAAGAGCCCGAAGATCAGGAAGAGGATGTAGTACGGGGAGACCAGGAGGTACGGCGCGGCCTTGAGGTCCAGCCAGGTCAGGAAGGACCGGCCCGGTCTCGGCCGGACGTGCCTCCGGTTGGGCGGCATCGGTGCCCGGGTGGGTTGCCCGGCGTCGACGTGCAGGCTCATGAGTTACCTTTCGGGTGAAAGCAGGCGACCGGCCCGCCGGCGGGGTGCCGCTGCGGCGGGCCGGTGCTCACCTGGCGGGCAGGGTCAGCCCGCGGCCTTCACGGCGTCGTCGACGAGCTTCTTCCAGCCGTTCGCGTACGGCACGGAGCCGTCGTCGATGGCGGAGACGACCGACTCGATCGCGTTCTTGACCTGCGCGTGCTTCACGCCGAGGAAGACCGGCTGGAGCGCGGAGGCCGACTTGGCGAAGATCTCACCGACCGGGGCGTCGTTGAAGTACTCGTTCTTCGCGCCCTGGACGGCCGGGTCCTGCTGGGCCTGGACGTTGCTGGGCATGTTGCCGGCGAAGTTGAAGACGCTGACCTCGGCCTCCTTACCGGTCAGGTAGTCGAGGACCTGCGCCGCCTCCTTGGGGTGCTTCGACTGCTTCGGCACGGCGAGCCAGGAGCCGCCCCAGTTGCCGCCGCCGCCGGGCACCGCCGCGACGTCCCACTTGCCCTTGAAGTCCGGTCCGGCGCCGCCGTCGCCGCTGACCGCGCCGAGCATCCAGGACGGGCAGCCGAGGGTGGCGAACTGCGACTTCTTCATGCCGGTGTTCCACTCGGGCGTGAAGTTGCGCAGCTTGGCCGTGAGGCCCTCCTGGCTGATCTTCTGGGCGAAGTCGTAGGCCGTCTTGACCGCCGGGTTCTTGTCGACGATCAGGTTGTTGTCCTTGTCGAAGTAGGAGACGTTGCCGTTCTTGGCGGCCTCCTGCACCAGGACCACGTTGTAGAGCGTGTTGGTGCCGTCGACGAACTTGGTGTCCTTGACCTTGTCCTGGAACTTCTTGCCCACGGCGACGAAGTCGTCCCAGGTGGGCCAGAGCTTGCTGACCTCCTCGCGGTCGCCGGGCAGGCCGGCCTTCTCGAACAGGTCACGGCGGTAGCACAGGCTCATGCCGCCGACGTCGGTGCCGAGGCCGAACAGCTTGCCGTCGGCGGTGACGCCGTTCTCCCACTTCCAGGCCGCGAAGTCGCTCTTGCGGTTCTGCAGACCGAACTCGCCCAGGTCGGCCCACCACTCGGGGTGCGCCTTGGCGAGGCCCATGCCGCCCTCGTCGATGCCGACGACGTCACCGGCGCCCGCGCCGGACTGCAGCCACTGGATCATCTGGGGCCAGTAGACCTGCTCGAACTGGTCGGTCAGGTTGTCGTACTTGATCTGGATGTCCTTGTGCTCGGCGTTCCACTTGTCGACGGCTTCCTTGTAGCCGAAGTTCTTGCCGCCGCCGAACGTCTGGAGCGTGATGGTGACGGGGCCGGCCGCCTGCGTGGCCCCGCCGCCGGACGCGGTGTCCGTCCCCTTGTCGTCGGACTGGCAGGCGGTGGCGCCGAGAGCCAGCGCCGCCACCGCGGCGACCGCGAGCAGCCTGCCGCGGCGCGAGTTGCTAATCATCCGGACCCCTCTCAGGTGGTATCCCGAAGTCGTTCATGGGAGGTGCATCCCAGGCCGGTCCCCGATCTCACGGCCCGCGATCAGAGGTTGTGCTCGTGCTGAGCACCGTGTTGGTGAACACGTTGGGAGCGCTCCCACGAAGGGTCCTCTATGAGCAACGCGGGCGTCAATATGCCGAAACCTAACTGTTACTCCCTGGGTGGTTAGAGCCGCTCAACTGGACATAGTAGGACATACCACGCTTGGGAGCGCTCCCATCCCGATATGGGCAGAAATGATTAGCGGGCACCCCGAATCCGCCGGGGTGCCCTGTCCTATTGCCCTGCGTCAGCTCATCCGTCTCCTCATCCGGCACCGCCCGGAGCCGTCCCCAGGGTCACGCCGGCGCCCACGGACACGCCGCCCTCCACGGACACACCGGCGCCCGCGGCGTCCGCCAGCCGGCAGCCGGGCCCGGAGCAGGCGCGCAGCAGCGCCAGCCGGGCCGAGAGAGCGGCGGTCAGACCGGGACCGGCCGAGGCCGCGAGGTTGCGCGTCTCCGCCGGGTCGTCCCACAGGTCGTAGAGCTGCCGCTCCCCGGTCTCGTACTCCACGTACGCGTACCGTCCGGTCCGCAGCGCGGCGTACGTGGGAGGCGAGTGCGGCGAGTAGGAGGGGTGGTAGAACTCCACGAGCACGGCGTCGCGCCAGGCGACGTCGTGCCCCCGCAGGAGCGGTACCAGCGAGCGGCCCTCGGCCGTGGGCGGCACCGCGGCCCCGCCCAGCTCGGCGAACGTGGGCGCGAGGTCGACCGTCGACGCGAGCGCGTCGGCGACGCCCCCGGCCGGCACGCCCGGCCCGCGCACCACCATCGGCACCCGGATGTCCTCCTCGAACGGCGTCGTCTTGCCCGGCCGCAACCGGTGCTGGCCGAGGTGGAAGCCGTTGTCGGAGGTGAAGAAGATGTAGGTGTCGTCCAGTTCGCCGGCCCGGGTCAGCGCGTCGACCAGCGCGCCGACCATGTCGTCCACCCCGAGCATCGCGCGCAGCCGGTCGCGGTGGACGCGGTCGATCCTGCGTGTGTCGGCGGCCGACAGCGGCGTGCGCCCGCTGAGCCAGCGGGGCTCGGCGGACAGGTCCTCCTGGTCGAACGACGGGGTTCGCGGCGCCCGCTCCTCGGCGAAGGCGCCGGCGTGGCGCGGCGCGTGGTGAGCGGGCAGGTGCGGCGCGACCGGGGCGAGGTAGAGGAAGAACGGGGCGTCCCCCCGGGCGGTGGAATCGGTGGCGAACGCGGCGGCCTTGGCGCTCAGCACGTCCTCCAGGTAGTCCTCCGGAGCGTCGCCGTACCGCCGGAGCGCGCCGTTCTCGTTGAGCGTGTAGCCGTACTCCTGGTACAGGCGGGTGACGGGGACGTGCCACTCGTCCCAGCCCGGCGGCACGTACGTGCGTGGCGCACCCTCGGGATAGTTGTTGAGATACTTGCCCATCAGCGCGGTGCGGTAGCCCGCGTCGTGCATCCACGTCCCGAGGGTGGACGCCTCCAGCGGCCGGAACTTCGGGAACCCGCCGGTCGGCGACCTGTTGCTCTCCACCTGGTGGCTGTGCATGTACTGCGATCGGAGGATGGACGAGCGCGAGGGGCAGCACCAGGGATTGGTGACGAAGAAGCGGGACAGCGTGGTGCCCTGGCGCACCAGGAGGTCGGTGATGTTGGGGAACCGGCTCAGATCCCCGGCGTCCAGGTCGTCGGTGAGGATCAGCACGATATTGGGCCGATGGGCCGCGGGGGCGGGCTCGACGCGGGCGGCCCCGGTGAGCCCGAGGCACAGCAGGAGTGCCGCGGCGAGCCCGGCCCACAGCTTTCTCGATCGTCGTGGTTGGGGCACGGCAGCAATCATTGCCACACGTTGGCCAGGGGAAACGTGCGCAGCGTGACCGTGTGACCGCGTGGCGTCCGCTATGAGGGGAACTGCGGCGAATGCCGCCGGTCAGCCGAAGACCACCGGGTCGGGCCCGAGGCGGCGGCCCTCGTCGAGGCCGTTGATCGTCGCCATGTCCTCGGGGCCCAGCTCGAAGTCGAAGACCTCGATGTTCTCCTTGATGCGCGACGGCGTCACCGACTTCGGGATCGCGATGTTGCCGAGCTGGATGTGCCAGCGCAGCACCACCTGGGCGGGCGTCTTGTCATACTTCGCGCCGATCTCGGCCAGGGCGGGCAGGTCGAGCAGCCCCTTGCCCTGCCCGAGCGGGCTCCACGCCTCGGTGGCGATGCCGCGGTGCGCGTGGAAGCCGCGCAGCTCCCGCTGGGCGAGCTGCGGGTGCAGCTCGATCTGGTTCACCGCGGGGATCACCTCGGTCTCGGCGAGCAGGAGCTCCAGGTTGGCGACGGTGAAGTTCGACACGCCGATCGCCGCCACGCGCTTGTCGACGTACAGCATCTCCAGGGCCTTCCACGTCTCGACGTACTTGCCCTGCCGGGGAGCCGGCCAGTGGATCAGGTACAGGTCGAGGGTCTCCAGACCGAGGCGCCGCATGCCGGCGTCGAAGGCGCGCATCGTCTTGTCGTAGCCGTGATCGTCGTTCCAGAGCTTGGTGGTGACGAACAGCTCCTCGCGGGGGATGCCGGAGGCGCGCAGGGCGCGGCCGACACCCTTCTCGTTGCGATACAACTTCGCGGTGTCGATGCTGCGGTACCCGTACTCCAGGGCGGTCGTCACGGCCTTCTCGGCCTCGTCGTCGGCGACCTGCCACACGCCGAAGCCGAGCTGGGGCATCCGCACGTTGTTGTTCAAGGTGATGACGTTCATGCCTTCCATGCTGCCGTAACGCGTCGCGAAGATCCCTTCCAGGTCTGTTCACCGGGCGTTCCCGCCGCCGTCGTGTTGGACGGTTAGGGTGAGCGCGTCGTGAACGTTTCATTACGGGGCGTGGAGAACGAGGGACGGCGCCACGCCGCCGGGCAGGGGCAGGCCGTCGCGTGGGTGGAGTCCCCCCTGCAGCTGCTGTGCGTCGTCGAGGCGCACCACGCGGGGCTCCTCGGACCCGCCACCAGGGTGGTGCCGCGGGCCGGGCTGCCCGCGCTGCGGCTGACCCGCCGCGAGCTCGAGCGGCTCGGGCCGCCCGAGGGGCTGGAGCTCGCCGAGCCGTCCCCGCGCGCTCCCCGGCCGGGACGTACGTGGGCGGTCGGCGACGCCTTCTCCGGGCGCGTCCAGCTCGCCCTCCTTACAGCCGTCCCCGGCCGTACGGTGCTGGTGGACGACGGGCTGGCCACGATCCGCCTGCTGGAGCTGCTGGTCGAGCGGCGCCCGCTGCTGCGCGCCCGCGGGACGCCCGGCGCCGGCCGTAAGGTTCTGGGCGCCGCCGCCGGGTTCCGCCTGCGCACCCGCGGGCCCACGGTGTTCACCGCGCTTCCGGTGCCCGCCGGCCTCGCCGAGGATGTGGAGGGCGCGGGTGTCCGGCTCGTCCGGCACGACTTCGCCTGGCTGCGCGCCCAGCCGGCCGACCCGCCGCCGCGGGAGGGCACGGTCGTGCTCGGCACCTCGCTCGTACGCAACGGGCTCATCCACCGCGACCGCTACCTGCGCTGGCTGGAGCGGATCGGCGAGCCCGTCGCGTACTTCCCGCACCGCCGGGAGGACCCCCGCGACCTCGACCGGGTGCGCCGGATCGCCGGGCTGACCGTGTACGACGCCGGGGCGCCCGCCGAGATGACGCTGCGCGACCTGCGGCCGGACCAGCGGGTGCTGAGCCTGCCGTCCACCGCGGTCACCTCGCTGCGCGTCCTGCTGTCGGCGCGGGGCGTGCCGGTGGAGACCGTGGACGTGCCGGAGGACTGGTGGACGGCCTCGGCCGCCCCCTCGCTGCGCTCCCACCTCCAGCTGTTCGCCCATCAGCCCCACCAGCCCTTGCCTCACCAGCACGATCCCGGAAAGGTCGCTCCTTGATCCGCCTGCTCGCCGTGGCCGACTCCGACTCCTATCTGAAGTGGGCCGCGGGCCTGCTCGACGCGACCCCGCGGGACTGGGTCACGGAGCTGGCCGTCGTCCGTACGCCCATCGCCCCATCGGCGGCGCAGATCGCCGCCGCGGTGAGCGGCACCCGCACGCGGGCGCTTCCCCCGGTGCTGCCGGCCCGGCAGTTGCGGCGGGCCGCCGAACGGTTCCGGCCGGACGTCGTGCTCCTGGCGTGCACCGGTCCCGTGGTGGACGCGCTCGCGGCGGAGACGCCGGCCGGGCTGCGCCCCCGGCCGGTGCTCGTGTCGGGCCTGCCCGGCATCTCGGTGCCCGCGACGGAGAAGGCGTGGCTGTTCCGCAGCGGCTGCGACCTGTTCGTCGTGCACAGCGGCCGGGAGGTCGCCGAGTTCTCCGGGATCGGCACGCGGCTCGGCGGGGGAGGGGAGGTGGCGCTGGCCCGCCTGCCCTACCTGGACCTGCTGTCCCGCGAACCGGGCGCGGGCGGCACCGGGGGCGTACGCGACCGGGTCGTGTTCGCCACGCAGGCCAAGGTGCCCCGCCGGCGCGAGGAGCGGGAGCGCATCCTGCTCGCCCTGGCCGAGCTCGGGCGGGCCAGGCCCGACCTGGACGTGGTGGTCAAGCTGAGGGCCCGCGACGACGAACGGCAGACGCACAACGAACGTCACCATTACGAGCGGCTGTGGACCGCGCTGGAGGCCGAGGGCCGCGTGCCCGCGGGCGCCGTGCGCTTCGCCGCCGGCCCGATGCACGAGCACCTGAGCCACGCCGCCGGCTTCGTCACGGTCAGCTCCACGGCGGCGCTGGAGGCGATCGCCGCGAACGTGCCGCTGCTCGTGCTGTCCGACTTCGGGGTCAGCGCGGAGATGATCAACCTGGTGTTCGAGGGCAGCGGCTGCCTGGGCACCCTGGACGACCTCGCGAAGGCGGACTTCCGGGTGCCGGCCGAGGAGTGGTGCCGGGCCAACTACTTCCACGATCCCTCGGCCGGCGACTGGACCGGCCGGGTCGCCGCGCTGGTCGCCGCGGCCCGCGCGGGAACGCTGGAGCCGGCCCGCTCGCTCCTCGACGGCCCCGAGCACGCGGCGGCCCGGCGCCGCGCCCGGCTGCGCCTGGAGGTGCCGCCCCGGATGCTGCGGTACGGCTACCGCGCCAAGCGCCGCATGCGCCGCTACCTGAAGGCGCTGTAGCCCCCGCCCGGGACGGCACGATGGCCTCAGCCCGGCGCTCGCCCGGCCGCCGCGAGATCGCGGTGGTCGCGTGGTGACATGCCGTAGGCGGCGCGGAAGGCGCGGCTGAAGTTCGCGGCGTCGGTGAAGCCCCAGCGGGCGGCGACGGAATGGATGGGGAGGGCGCGCTGCCGGGGGTCGGCGAGGTCGCGGTGGCACTGTTCCAGCCGGCATCGGCGGATCCAGGCCGCCACCGTGAGGCCCTGCTCGGCGAAGAGCGTGTACAGGTGCCGGACGGAGATCTGGTGCGCCGCGGCGATGGTCTCCGGGGTCAGGTCGGGGTCGCCGAGCCGTCGCCGGATGAAGTCGTGGATCAGCGACAGCAGGGCCTGGCGT
The DNA here is from genome assembly GCF_040675265.1 of Microbispora sp. NPDC049633. Lineage (NCBI taxonomy): Bacteria > Bacillati > Actinomycetota > Actinomycetes > Streptosporangiales > Streptosporangiaceae > Microbispora > Microbispora sp. NPDC049633. The sequence goes on along the minus strand of NZ_JBFAOO010000086.1, from coordinate 8,698 downwards.
CGTGCTTCGGGTGTCAGCGCGTCATCGGCATCGAGCCGCCCGGCGTAGGCGGCCGCGATCAGGTCGAGGGTGACGGCGGCCACCGCCCGCGCGTCGGGGGGTGTGAGGTCCCCGGCGTTGTCCGCCAGGTGCCTGAGGTGTCCGGCCAGGACGCCGGTGATGCCGGGCCGTACGGGAAACGGCGCGGCGGCGAGCCGCCCGACCACGCCGGCCCGCAGGCCGAGCGCGGCCCGGGGGAACTGGACGACCAGTGACTTGGCCGGATCGCCGTCGGGCCCTCGCCATCCCTGGTACGGCCGGGAGGAATCGATGGTGAGGAACTGCCCGGCACGGAAGGTCGCGTCCCGCCCGGCCTGTCGCAGGCCGCCGGCGCCACCGAGGAGGAGGTGCAGCTGGAAGATCTCGGGATCCGACTGCCGGATGAGCTTGGCGGTCCGGTTCACCCGCAGCGTGTGGTGGCTCATCAGCGAAAGCTGCACCGTGCCGAGGTCGAACACCCGCGCGGACGCGTGGAAACGGGCGGGATGTTCGGTGTCCAGCCACGCCTGCAGGTGCGCCTGCGACATCGTGTCGTACCAGTAGGGGAATCGATCCCCAACGGCCAGGTTCCTGGTGCTCCACTCCAGAATTTTCATGACATGTCCTCAGCCTTGCCGCCTCGGCGCGAGGCGTGCTGCCGCTCCGGCGTGATCGCATCCGCTGCATGCACGAATCGCCATGAATCGTGCAGAGGGCGTCAAGATATCCGCGACGGACCCCGGCACCCTGACTCCACAGAGCGGTGCCGCGCCGTGACGACCCGCGACACGCCTCGGAGGAGGCCCTATGGCCGCACCGCGCGAGAGCACTCTCCCGCATGGGGCGCCGGCGGCCCTGTCCCACGAACCTCGGCAGCGGCCACGGGCGCCGTGCCCGACGCCGACCTGCGCCGAAGCCGGAGCCCGGCCACTTCCGTGCCTGCTCATCGCCCCCGAGCCTCCCGTGGCCGGCCGCGGCGTCCGCGTACCGAGGTGTGGCCGGACGGCGTCACCACCGCAGCCCCCGGCGGCGGACGCCCCGACCGTGGTCGCCATGTGCTGCTGATCGCCGCGCGAGATCACCCCGGGGCACAGCCTAAAAGATCGTGTCCCGTTCTGTCTCGCGCGGGGCGAGGGCTCAGCGGGACAGCAGGCGGCGCAGCCGCGACCGCGGGACGGCCGGGGCGGAGACGGGCGGCTCGACCAGGCCCAGCGACTCCAGCCTGCGCCTCTTGAAGTGACGCGCCGGCCCGTGGGCGCGCACGTAGGCCGCGGCGGTCTCGCGCAGGCCTGGGTGGGCCGTGCTCTGCATGCAGTAGCCCACGGCCGCGACCAGGGCGGGCAGGTCGGCGGCGGGCGGCTCGGTGATCGTGCCGTCGGCCTCCAGCCGGGGCAGCGTCGCGTCCACGATCGTCGCCGGGATCCGGTTGCTGTTCTCGTACGGCGTGAGCCGTTCGAGCACCAGATCGGTGCCGGTGGCCGCGACGGGCAGGCCGAACAGCCGCCGCGCGGTCACCAGCGCCGTGGAGAAACACCCGGCGACCAGTTCGGGGCGGTGCGCGGCGAAACACGCCTCGGCGGGCGTCGCCGCGGGGGCCACGAGGAGCTCGACGCCCAGCTCCGCGGCGACCGGCCGCAGCTCGCGGGCGTGCCGCCGCCCGGCGGCGGGGTGCGGCTTGAACAGCACGGTCCGGTGGCCGCGCGCCGCCACGCCGCGCAGCATGCGCGCGTGCAGCGCGGCCTCCTCGGCCGCCGTGACCAGGCCGAGCGCGGACAGGTACTGGCCGAGGATGACCGCCTCAGCGCGTGGCGCCGCCTCGGCCGCCTCCGCGACCCGGTCCGTCACCGAGGTGAACGACGAGTCCGCCAGGGCCTCGGCCGGCACGCCGTGCTCGGCCAGGAGCAGGGGCGCCAGGCCCGGGGCGAGGTCGAGGTGGAGCAGCCGGGTGATCCGGCCGGCGATCTCCTGCGGGAGCGGGTCGCGGGTCGGCCCGTAGCTCATGAGGCCGTCGGAGTAGACGGTGATCGGGCAGTCCTTGACCAGGCCCGCGAGCGTACGCGACGGGGGCACCGCGACCGACTCCAGCACCAGCTCGCCCGGGTCGCCGGTCAGGTCGCGCAGCAGGCGGCCGAGCATGGGCGTCTCGATCGAGCGCGGCTTCCAGTCCGACGGGTGCAGCGGCGCGATGATCTCGTTCCAGGACAGGACGCGGTCGAACCTGTCCCGCAGCGCGGCGAACCCCGGCGCCTCGTCCGGCGCCGGGGTGACCTCCGGGATCGCCGCGTTGTTCGACACGAGAAGGATCCGGCCGCCGTCGCGGAACCGCCCCTCGTCGATCGCCGCCGCGAGAGTCATCGCGCCGAACAGCGTGGAGGCGTAGAACAGCGTGGAGTCAGGCACGCGGCCCTCCGGGTAAGTAGGGCTCGAGCAGGGCGGCCCGCTCGGGTTCCAGGCCGCCGACGGCCTCGGCGCGCGTCTCACGCGGCAGCCGGGCGAGCGCCGCCCGCGCCCGCTCGTCGAACCGGGCGCGTACGGCGGGGGTGAACCGGCCGGCCAGCTCGACGTGGTGGGCGAGCAGCGCGCACAGGTTGCGGGCGGCCTTGGGCAGATACCGGGGCTCGGTCTCGTCGAGCACGATGTCGTAGGCGTCGAAGAAATGGAGCTGCCGCTCGTCGCCGATCTGCGTGAGCGAGGCCGAGAGCCCCCGCCGGTAGAACACCCCGGCGAGGGAGACCACGGCGTACGACCGGGCCAGGCGGTGCAGCCGCCAGATCCACGGGCGGTCCTCGGCGGTGTGCAGCCCGGTGGGGAAGGTCAGCAGGTCGTCCAGCTCGCGCCGGTAGATCCCGGCCCACGCGTAGGGGTAGTCGACCATGGTCTTGTAATCCGCCGGCAGGATGCCGTCGCGCGGGTCCAGCACGACGCCGCGGCGTGGCTGCGGCGCCCGGTGCGTCTCCCGCCTGCGGCCCTCGACCTGCACGTGGTCCACCCGCACGAAGTCGCACCCGAGCCCGTCGATGGCGGCGACGAGCCGGGGCAGGTAACCGGGCGCGAGCCAGTCGTCGGCGTCGAGGAAGGTGACGTAGCGGCCCGCGGCGAGTTTCAGCCCGGCGTTGCGGGCGCCGGCCAGCCCCAGCGGCACCGGGTTGCGGACGACGGTGAGCCCCGGCAGGTCGCGCCGGAAGTCCTCGACGACCTCCGGCGTCGCGTCCGCGGACCCGTCGTCCACGACGACGACCTCGGTCTCGAACGCGCGCGTCCGGTTGCGCACGAGCGAGGTGAGGGCGTCGCCGAGGTACTCCTCGCCGTCCCGGACCGGCACGACCACCGATAGTGTGATCATGCCGTGACGCGGCGCAGGCGGGCCCGCGGGGCCTCCTCGCCCGGGTAGACGCGCTTCACACCGTCGCCCAGGGCGGTCTCGATGATGCGGATGTCGCGGACCAGGTGATCCAGACCGGTGGGCTCCAGCGAGGCGGCGTGGTCGGAGCCCCACATCGCCCGGTCGAGGGTGATGTGCCGCTCGACGGTCACCGCGCCCAGCGTCACGGCGGCCAGCGAGATCTGCAGCCCGCGCTCGTGCCCCGAGTAGCCGACCGGCACGCCGTACCGCTGCCGGAGGGTGGTGATCATGCGGAGGTTGGCCTCCTCGGGCGGGAGCGGATAGGTGGAGGTGGCGTGCATCATCACCAGCCGCTCGGTGCCGAGGATCTCCACCGCCGCGTCGATCTCCTCGATCGTCGACATGCCGGTGGACAGGATGACCGGCTTGCGGGTGGCGGCCAGCGCCCGCAGCAGCTCGTGGTCGGTCACCGAGGCCGAGGCCACCTTGTGCGCGACGACGTCCATGTCCTCCAGGAACTCCACCGACGGCACGTCCCAGGGCGAGGCGAACCAGTCGATGCCGCGCTCCTCGCAGTACTTGGCGATGTGGGCGTACTCGTCCGCGCCGAACTCGGTCCGGATCTTGTACTCCATGTAGGTCATCTCGCCCCACGGCGTCTGCCGGATCTGGTCGCGCTGCTCCGGCGGCACGCAGATCTCCGGGGTGCGCTTCTGGAACTTGACCGCCTGGCAGCCGGCGTCGGCGGCCACGTCGATCAGCCTGCGGGCGATGTCGACGTCGCCGTTGTGGTTGATGCCGATCTCGCCGATGACGTAGACGGGCTGCCCGGGACCGACCAGCGACCTGCCGATCCGCACCGGCCGCGGCTGCCCGGGGTGGCGGGCGACGGTGACGGGCGCGGGGGCCGGCACCGTCTCCAGCGCGGTGGCCGGGCGGCCCGCGAGCACCCGGTCGGACAGCTCGCGCACGGCCCCGGCGCCTCCGGGGGCCGACAGCACGACGCGGGCCGCGGCACGCACCCGGGGGTGGGCGTCGGGCACCGCGACCGGCCAGCCGACGATCGCCATGCAGGACAGGTCGTTGACGTCGTTGCCCACATACGCGACGCGCTCGGGGGCCAGGCCCTCGGCGGCCAGCCACTCGCGCAGCGCGGCGTCCTTGGCGGCGAGGCCCTGCACCACCGGGACGCCGAGCTTGGCGGCGCGGGCGGCGACGACGGGGTTGCGCTCGGTCGACAGCACGAGCACCCGCACGCCCGCCCGGCGCAACAGCGCGATCCCCATTCCGTCGGAGCGGCTGACCGCGACCATCTCCCGGCCGTCGGAGTCGACGAACGCGCGGTCGTCGGTGTGCACGCCGTCGAAGTCGGTGACGACCGCGTCCACGTCGATCGGCAGCGGCTCGTCCACGAACGGGGCGAGCGCCCGGGCGATCTCCAGGTCCTCGGGGGTGTCGATCTCGACCGCGTGCCGGGCGGGCACCGGCTGGACCGCGACCCTGCCGGAGAAACGGTGGCCGCGCTCGCGCAGGCCCTCCGTGCGCATGACGTAGAACGCGCCGGTCTCGCGGTAGTGGGGCTCGCGGTCCTGGCGGCGCGGGCGCACGGCCGGGTCGTGGTTCACCCCGTGGCCGGCGCCGGTCCAGACGAACTCGTAGGTCTCGGTGGCGGCGAAGACCGAGTCGGCCTCGCCGTCAAGCACCTTGGCGACGGCGGCGTCGAGGTCGCGGGGGTCGAGGAACGCGCTGGTGCACTGGACGAGCACGACGATCTCCGGCTCCTCGCCGGACAACCCGGACAGCTCGGACAGGGCGTGGAGCACGGCGCTCTCGCTGGAGGCGGTCGGGCCGCTGAGCTCCGCGGGCCGGCGTACGACGCGGGCGCCGGCGGCCGCGGCCGCCTCGGCGATCCGGTCGTGGTCGGTGCTGACGATCACCTCGTCCACCAGTTCGGCGCGCAGACAGGCGTCCACGGCGCGGGCGACGAGCGGGACCCCGCCCACCTTCTCCAGGTTCTTCAGTGGGACGCCCACCGAGCCTCCACGGGCGGGGACGACGGCCAGCACTCGCACGAGTGACTCCTCTACCTGCGACATCGGGAACCCGTGTGACCCAAGGGGGCCGGGTGTCCCGAAAACTAGCCAGCAGGTCCTTTCGTTCGGGGTTACTCGGCTGAACGACCAGGGGCGCCGTTCTTAACTTTGGGTGTCGCCGCACGCCGCGGCGGGCCCGGCCGGGGCCAGCGGCAGCGTGATCACGAACCGCACGCCGGGCTCGCCGTCCGTGACGTCCTCGACGCGGATGGACCCGCCGTGGGCCTCCACGACCTCGCGGGCGATGGCCAGGCCCAGGCCCGTGCCGCCCCGGGCTCGGCTGCGCGCCGCGTCGGTGCGGTAGAACCGCTCGAAGATCCGCTCGCGGTCCGCCTCGGGGATCGGCCGGCCGTCGTTGCGCACGTACAGGACGGCCTCCTCCTTGGTGCGCTCGACGCGTACGCACACCAGCGTCAGCGCGTGCCGCTCGGCGTTGTCGAGCAGGTTCGCCACCACCCGGGCGAGGTGCCGGCGCAGACCCCTGACGGTCACGCCGGGGGTGTTGTGGAGGTGGGTCGGCAGCCGCTCCCGAAGCCGCTCGACCTCGCTGACGACCAGGTGGGACAGGTCGACCTCCTCCCTGGCGGTCTCGGGGACCGTGGGGATCCGGGCGAGCAGGAGCAGGTCGGCGACGATCGCCTCCAGCCGCTCGGTGTCGCGCAGCGCGGCGCAGACGGCCTCGTCGGTGTCCTCGGGGTGCAGCCGCGCGCTCTCCAGCTGGGCGCGGATCCCGGCGATGGGGGTGAGCAGCTCGTGTGAGGCGTCGGCGGCGAACTGCCGTTGCCGCTGGATCGACATGTCCAGCCGGGACAGCGCGTCGTTGGCGGCCTGGGCCAGCCGGGAGAACTCGTCGTCGCCGGGCGGCTCGGGCACGCGGCCGCCGGGGTTCCTCTCGGTGATCTCGGCGAGCTCCGAGCGGATCGCCTCCACCGGCCGCAGTGCGCGGCCCGTCGCCTTGTAGGCCGTCCAGCCCGCCAGCGTGGTGAGCAGCAGGGCCGCCAGGAGCAGCGCCGGCAGCGTGAAGGGGGTGTCGAGGATCGGCGGGGCCGCCCGGCCCGCGTAGACGAGGTCCGAGCCGGGGCCGGGGGACACCCGCAGCACGGTCACGTAGAGGCAGTCGTGCCCGGCGGGCGAGCAGGCCGTCGTCTGGGTGATCTCGCGGCCGGGGGCCGTGCGTAACGGGCTCAGGCGCGGCAGATGCCTGGCGGCGGCGCTCTCGGCGACGATCCGGCCGTCCGGCCCCGTCACCTGGATCAGGTCGATGCCGTTCTCGCCGGGCGGGATGGGGTTGCTCAGCCGTCCGTCGCGGATCTGCGCGGCGACGTGGGTGGCGGTGTCCAGGCTCCGGTCCCAGATGCGGTCCGCGACCGCGCCGCGGACGAGCACGTGCACCACGATCGCGAGCGGGATCAGCAGAATCGCCGCGGTCCCGGTGGCGATGAGTGCCAGCCGGGCTCGCAGCGACGGGGAGCGCCTGGGGAGGAGCATTACCCGAGGCTACTCATGGTCATCTTTAGGGAAACTCGCGACAGCGAAAAGCTCGCCCCAAAGTTGCTCAAAGTCTCCCAATACTGCGGGGTGCCGGGTGGGTGCGGACGCTCGGCGAGACGTATGCGTCCCGCACGGACCGTGATGTGTCGCCTACGCGACGTCGGGCCGTGTCATCAGCGGCGACCGCAGATGCAACGCCAGATCGGGGCCGGTCAGGGGCACGACGTTCCACGTCGCCACGGCTGTGCCCGCGTCGGCGTCGACCACCAGCCGGACCCGGTGCGGGGTGGTGATGACGTAGAGGTCGGCGACGAATGTGCCGCCCTGCCAGGCGCCGGCCGCGACGACGGGGCGGCCGAGCGGTGCGCTCTCCCGCCATTCGCCGTGGCCGGCCTCGACGTCGAGGGAGGACCCGAGTCGCAGGATCCATCCGCCGTCCACGGGATCGACGGCCACCGTGGTTCCGCCGGGCAGCGCCGAATCCTCGGCGGAGGCGTCGATTCTCGCCTTGACGGAACGGTCCGGGGCGGCCGAACCCGGCACCGGCGCGAACGACAGCCGCCGCAGCCGCTCGGCGAGGATCTCGTCGTCCCCGGTGCTTCCCGGGAGCTCAGCGCTCCCCGCCTGGTCCACGCCGGGCAGCAGGCACTCCCAGACCGGGTCGAGTATCGCCTCCCCCTGCGCGACGGCGGCGGTCACGGCGACCACGAGATCGTGCGACGGGACGACCACGCACAGCTGGCCGAAGGCGCCCTCGCCGCGATATCCGTGACGTGACATCCAGAACTGGTAGCCGTACCCGCAGAGCGCGTCGGGGTTCTCCGACCAGCCCTCGACCTGCTGGGTGTCGATGTGGCGTCTGGTGGCGAGCTCCACCCATTCGCGCGGGACGAGCCGCCGGTCGCCCCACAGGCCCCCGCGCAGCAGCAGTTCACCGAAGGCGGCGACGGCCTCGGTCGTGAGGTGCAGCCCGTGGAATCCGAAGGCGGCGCCGCTCGCCACCCGGTCCCATTCGGCGTGGCCGACGCCCATCGGCCGGAAGAGGCGCTCGTCGAGCAGTTCCGGCAGGCCGCGCCCGGTGACCCGTTCCACCATCCGGGCCAGGACGAAGGTGGTCGCGTTGTCGTAGGCGTGCCGCGTTCCCTCGGCCTCGGGGAACGGCACGCGCAGGAAACCCTTCACCAGGTCGCCCGGTTCCAGGCGCCAGGCCTCGTCGAGGCTGTCCGTACGGTGCCCGGCCGTCATGGACAGCAGGTGGTGGACGGTGAGGCGGCGTCCCTGCTCGCAGATGCCGGCCGGGACGTGCTCGGGCAGCACGTCCACCACCCGGTCGTCCAGCGAGAGCAGCCCGTCGGCGATCGCGAGCCCCACGGCGATCGAGGTGAACGACTTGGTCAGCGAGTAGAGAAGGTGCGGGCGCCCGGCCGAGTACGGCGCCCACCAGCCTTCGGCGACGACGTGACCGTGGCGGACGATCATCAGGGAGTGACACTCGACGGATCCCGCTTCGAGCCGGTCCAGCAACGTGGCGATCGAACGGGACGACATCCCCGAGGCGGCCGGGGTCGAGCGCGGCAGGAGGCGCTGGGAGGGCATCCGGACACGCTAACGAAACCGCGCGAGCCCGCTCAATTGAGTTTCGAGACGCGGCGCGGAGCCTCCGTGGCGCCGGGCGCGGGAGAGCCGCCCGCCCCCCGCCCCCCCAAACCCCCCCGGGGGAGAAAGCCCACCCGGCGCGGGGGCCGGACGCGGC
>NZ_JBFAOO010000085.1:24712-31410 GCF_040675265.1 Microbispora sp. NPDC049633 | reverse complement strand
CTTCGTGACGGCGACCGGGCTCACCCGCGGCACCGTGCGGCAAATCGACCGCGCCCGGCGGGCGGCGGTCCTGATCCAGGAAAGCGTGCCGGTCCACGACGTGATTTACCGTCTCGGCTACTTCGACCAGCCGCACCTGGCGCGGTCCCTGAGCCGTTACATCGGGCGCACCGCCACCCAGTTGAGCGAGCGGAGTCCGGCGCAGCCGCTGTCACTCCTCTACACGCCCTGACCGCTCGCCCCCGGGCACCGGCCCGACGTCGCCGGAGCGGCGGCCGTACGGCTCCGCGGCGGGCGGGTCAGAAGTGCGTGGTGACGCCGAACGCCGCACGCAGGCTTGCCATGTCCTCCAGGTCGCGGTCCCTCGGCTCGTAGCCCTGGTGGAAGGCGACCTGCTGGCCGACGGACAGGCAGCGCACCCGCACACCCTCGATCGTGCCCGTGACGAAAGCCGCGGCAGGGTAGTGAAGCGCGGCGCCGCGGTCGTCCAGGTGCTGCACGGCCGAACCGTCCTCCGCGACCTGCAGCGGATGGAGATCGAGCTCGTGCCCGTGGCCGTCGGCCATCACGAACCTGGCCGGTCGCCCGGGCACCACGCCGGGCCGTTCGGCGTACCCAAGCGACTCCAACTCGCCGATCACCAGCCGCTCCTGTTCGGCGCGGTGGAGCAGGTCAAGGTCGTGATGCTCCCGGGTGACGCGCCCGACCAGGACGTCGATTCCCCAGCCGCCGGCGACCCAGACATCGCATCCGGGGGCGTGTAGCGCGTTCAGCACCCGCAGCATCTCGCCGAGAGACAGCACCGGTTCACCGCCTCTCCTCTCGATCTTCGACCACGCTATCCGGGCGACGGGTAGCGCGGGCAGTGGAGAAGGTCCGCCGCCGGGCCGCGGCACCCGAGCTCACGGTGGGGACTCGGCCCGCACCTGCTCGAAGAGCTGAGTCAGCCGCCCGAGCCCCGCCGCGGTCCGCAGCACGTCGGAGTAGTCGCGCAGGTGGACGATACGGCCGTCGCGGGCGCGCAGAACGAGCACGAATCGGGAAGAGAACGGCTGCCCGGTCGCGTGGTTCACGCCGTCCATCTCGCCCTCGGAGATGACCACTTCGGCGTCGGCCGTCTCGTGAACGCACATCGCGCCAAATCCGGTCAGCGGTGGCTCGGAGACCGACGCCCACGCCGCCCTGAAGCCTGCACGGATCTCCGCGCGCCCGTCGTACCGCTGCGACGCACCGCGATGCGGGGCCCAGAACACGAACTCGTAGGTCGCCTCGTCGGCGAACAGGTCGGCGAGCGAGTCGGGCGAGAAGTCCAGCATCGCCTGATGGAAGCGGTCGAGCAGCTGTCGTGGAGTCGCGGGCACGCTGTCCCCTTCATCGCCGCGAGCGGTGGCTCAACAAACGTAGACCGAAACAGAATCTCCGGTCAACAAGTGTGGAGTCGTTCCAGCCCTCTTGGCTACTCGTCGGTAACCAGAATTCAAGCAGGCGTCAAGCACCGGAAACTACTAATGATCACCGAGTTCGCGGGGGCTTGTTCAGCAGGGCGATGAGCCGCCCTCCGTCAGTGCATCGGATACGGCAGGTCCAGTGACGAGAGAGTTGTTCGGCGATGCGTTCGCCGATTCGAGACGAATCAGCGGAGGACGGATATGACGCTGGAACGCCGGCCGGTCAGATCCCGGTCCAATTGCGCTGTCCGAGGTGTCGCCTCATGGATTTCCGGCACCTCCGTCACGCCGAACCAGATCTCCTGCGCCAGTGTGGTGTTCGCGGGTCTGGCGGGCTGGGCGCTGTCCGGGGCGCCGGGATGGGCCGGATACCTGACCGCCGCGGTGCTCATCCAGCTGAGGCTGCTGTGCAACGTGCTGGACGGCCTCGTCGCGGTCGAGGGCGGGAAGAAGTCCCCGACCGGCGCGCTCTACAACGAGTTCCCGGATCGCGTCGCCGACTCGCTCGTCATCGTCGGGGCGGGCTACGGCGCGGGACTGCCGGAGGTCGGGTGGCTCGCCGCGCTTCTCGCCGTGACCACCGCGTACGTCCGGGTGTTCGGGGGTGCGCTCGGCTTCGAGCAGGAGTTCCTCGGCCCGATGGCCAAGCAGCACCGGATGGCCGTCCTGTCGGCCGGCTGCCTCGTGGGCGCGGCCGAGTCCCTCCTGACGGCGACGCAGTACTCGCTCAAGGCGGCGACAGTGGTCGTGGCCGTCGGCTCGGCCGTCACGTGCTGGACCCGCGGTCGCGCCGTCGCCAGGAGATTGCGGGCCGCCGGTGTCTAGTCTCCTCAGGATGGCGCTGGTCTGGCTGGTCCGGATCGTCGTCGGCGCCCACCCCCGGTACTTGTCCGCCCTGGCGGCCGGCCGCCAGCGAATCTATTTCTCGAACCACACCAGCCACGTCGACACGATGGCGATCCTCGCCGCGCTTCCCGCGCGGCTCCGCGGAAGCGTCCGTCCGGTGGCGGCGCGCGACTACTGGGACTCCTCACCGCTCAGGAGCTTCGTCGCGCGACGCGTGCTCGACGTCGTCTTCGTCGACCGGCGGCGGCAGGGGGCGGGTGACCCGCTCGACCCGCTGCGGGAGGCGCTGCGCGAGGGGGCCTCGCTGGTGATCTTTCCTGAGGGAACCCGGGGCACGGGGCCGGAGCCCGGGCCGTTCCGGAGCGGGATATTCCGGCTCGCACGGGAATTCCCCGACGTCGAGCTCGTCCCCGTGAATCTGTCGAACCTCGATCGCGTCATGCCCAGGGGAAAGGTGATCCCCGTTCCCCTCCTGTGCCGGGTGGGGTTCGGCGCGCCGCTCGAGCGGGTGCCCGGCGAAGAGAAGGACGCTTTCCTCGAACGCGCTCGGGGCGCGGTCATCACGATCGGAAACACCTGACATGCCACACGTCTTCTGGATGACGATCACCGGAATGGTGACACTGCTCACCGGGGCGACGACGGTGGGAGCGGTCCTGGCCCGTCGCACCGGCCCGGGGAACACGACGGTGCTGAACCTCAACCAGCGGATCAACGCCTGGTGGGTCATGATCGCCGTCGCCGGCACCGCGATCGTCGCGGGCAGCCACGCGACCATCGTGCTGTTCGCGCTGTGCTCGTTCTTCGCGCTCCGCGAGTTCATCACGCTGACCGCGACCAAGGACGCCGACTACTGGTCGTTACTGCTGGCGTTCTACGTCGCGCTTCCGGTCCAGTTCGCGCTGCTCGGGCTCCGCTGGTACGGGCTTTTCTCGATTTTCATCCCGGTCTATGTGTTCTTCGTCGTCTCGGCCGCCGCCGCGCTGTCGCAGGACACCTCCGACTTCCTCGAGCGCAACGCCAAGATCCAGTGGGCGCTGATGGTGTGCGTCTACGGCCTCAGCCACGCCCCCGCGCTGCTGATGCTGGAGATTCCCGGCTACTACGCCGGCAACGGCCCGCTGCTGCTGTTCTTCCTGCTGGTCGTGCAGTCGAGCGACGTCTTCCAGTACGTGTGCGGCAAGCTCTGGGGCCGTACGCCGCTGTCGCCGAAGGTGAGCCCTTCCAAGACCGTCGAGGGGCTCGTCGGGGGCGGCCTGGCGGCGGTGCTGCTCGGCGTGCTGCTGCACGGGCTGACGCCGTTCACCCCCTGGCAGGCCGCGCTGATGTCGCTCGCGATCGTGGCGGCCGGTGTGATCGGCGGTCTCGTGCTGTCGGCGGTGAAGCGCTCGCTCGGCGCCAAGGACTGGGGCGAGATGCTGGCCGGGCACGGCGGAATGCTCGACCGGGTGGACTCACTGTGCTTCGCCGCACCGCTGTTCTTCCACCTGACCCGGTACTTCTTCGTCCCCTGACCCGTACCGCCGTGCGGTGGCACGGCCCCGCAGGTGCCGGTGCGTGTTGCTCAGAGGCACATGGACGTGACGAACAACTCCTACTACGTCGACCCGTTCGAGTTCTGGTGTGACGACCAGCCCGACCAGGCCGCCAGCAACTCGGCAAGATCGACGTCGCGGCTCCCGGCTCGTCGATCTACTCCACGACGTGGAATACCCGTACGGGGACCGACGGCTACGGCACCGAGAGCGGTACGTCGATGGCGAGCCCGCACGTCGCCGGCGTGATGGCGCAGATGAAGTCGGCGCACCCGTCGTGGTCGCCGGACCAGATGATCAGCGAGCTCAAGGCGCGGGCCGTGCCCAAGCCCTGCCCGCTGAACACCGCGGCCTGCACCGGCACCGTCGACGACAACAGCTTCTTCGGCGCCGGCGTCGTCGACACCCTCGCGGCCGTCAAGTGAACTGACCCCGGCATCACCTGCGTGACATTCTCACGCGGGGCCTGCACCGTCACGACGGTGTGGGCCCAGTGCCGTACGGCGACGAGGAATGTCATCCCCACGGCCGGCGCGGCGGCTGACGACTGCCGCAGAGCTCGGCGATGTAGGCCTTGTCCATCAGCGCGATCTGGTTCTCCGCTCCCCAACTGCCATTGATCACGCAGGCGAGCGTGTGGGTACCGCCCGACCGCGCGGTCACGCCGGTGAGATAACCATCGAGGGTTCCGCCGTGGCCGTACACGGTGATCCCGCAGGGGAGCTTCATAATGATCATGCCGAGGCCGTCCGGCCGCCCGTGGTCCGAGGAGGTCGACCGGCGCATCCTTCGTCCGCTCGGTCTGCGGGACACCAGTGTGCCGGGCCTTTCCCGGACGTTCCGGACCCGCATTCCGAGGGTTACGACCGGTACCCCCGACGGCACGCTCGTCGACGTCACCCGAACCCTTGCGCCCTACACCGCCGACGCCGACGGAGACGATCTGGGTGCAGGCCACCCCCAACCCTGCCGCGGCGAGCGAGGCGCAGGAGGACGTATGCGAGATGCTGCATAAGCTTGAGTGGACACCGTGGGCGCTGTTAGCTTCACCCGGTGGACGACATGCCCGCACGGGCGGAGGCGATCGAGGACTTCGCGGCGGCACTGCGAGAACTTCGCAAATCGGTCGGCAACCCACCGTTCCGAGAAATGTCTGGCCGGTCGGGGGCGATCTCCCACACGACGTTGCACGAGGCCACGAAGGGTAACCGGCTCCCGAGTTGGGAGACCACCGTCGAGTTCGTCAAGGCGTGCGGCGCAGACTCGGCCGCGTACCGTGAACGCTGGGAGAGGGCGAATTCAGCGGTCAGATCGGCGAGCGCCGGAGATCCTTCAAGCCGCGGGGGCACCTTGCGGGCCGGTCCGCCTGATGGTCTCGAAGCCTCCGCCACCGACATCGCGGAAGATCGCGCCGTGCCCGGCGCCACCGGGCCACAAGCCCCACGATCGGCTGGTGAAACCCCGGCATCTCCGCCTACGCCGCCACGGCCCGACGAGATCGCGGGCGACGTCCAGCCTGTCCCCTCTGTGCCAGGGGGCCGGAGGCGATTCCGACCAACCCTCCCGGCCGCGGCCGCGCTCGCAGTAGCGGCCGCCGGTGTGGCGACAGTGGTCCTCATCGCGGTCGCCGTCAATCGTGGCTCCGGGACCGACGGGCACAACGTGAACCCGTCCGAGAGCGCATCGAAGACCGGGCTGTCGGCAGCCGACTGCCCCGTGCGCGCCACCAACCCGCCGTGGAGCCCGCCTGTGCACGAGGGTGATTCGGCGAAGTTCATCGGAGACATCACGCTGCCCGACTGCACGCGCGTCGGCTCCCGCCAGATCGTGACCAAGGTATGGCGGCTCAAGAACGCTGGGACCGTGCCGTGGAAGGGATATTCGCTGCATCGCATCGACCTCCCGCAGCAACCCGATCAATGCCAGACCGTCCCCGACGTACCGATAAAGGACACGCGCCCCGGAGAGATGGTCGACATCCGGACCGACATCACCACGCCGACGAAGCCAGGCTTGTGCTATGTGCGGTTCAAGATGATGGAGGGCTCGGGACGGGTCGCGTTCCCCGGAGGCCGGCCACTCAACTTCCAGGTCATCGTCGGCTGACGACTGTTCCCCGCCGTGCACGACACGGCGGGGAACAGGGGCGGACCGCCTCCCGCTGCTCAGGACGTGAGAGCGATCCCCTTGTAGTAGTACCTGAGGATCCTGGAGTAGCTCCAGCCCGCCTCGGCCTTGTCGCGAGAGCCGTTCTGCGACATCCAGTCGCCGGCCACCCAGTGGCGGCAGGCCGTCGTCGTGGAGCAGTACTGCGCCTTGAAGATCTTCCCGTTGCGCGTCATCCGGATGCCCCAGGTCGCGTCCACCGCGGCGTTCGTCGCCGCCGTCGCCGAACCCGGCTTGTACATCTGGCTGGACGTGTGGTCGGTGACGTCGTAACACTGGCCGCTGGGCGTCTTGCTCGCCGACCTCAGCGCCCAGTACCAGCCGAAGTTCTTGACCGCGATCGCCCCGGCCCGGAGAGACTCCCTCGGCCAGTGCGACCGCCACTCGTTCGGCAGGACGTTCTTGATGTAGGTCTTGAACTCCACCCGGTCCACGCGGTTGAGGGATTCCCGGTAGACGAGGATCGTCGTAGGCAGCCTGCTGTCCGTGCCGTCGGTCTTGCACCCGGTCGGCGGCGCGGAGCTCAGGAACCGGTGGGAGGCGTTCTGGTTCTTGAGGCCGGGCTTGAGGTTGCCCTTGGCGCCCGGCCCGAAGTCCTGGTAGACGCTGCCGCCGTAGTTGCTGTTGAAGTAGACCCGGACGGTCTTGCCGCTACGGTTCCAGACCGAGGCCGCGGCGTTCTTGACGCACTTGCCCTTGCCGG